>JAABTZ010000029.1 GCA_011389605.1 Desulfobacteraceae bacterium | reverse complement strand
CCCGGCAAGGGAATCGGTGATGGTCCGGTCCGGAACACAGAAGGTGAGCCGGAAGTAGCCGGGTGCGCCAAACCCGCTGCCGGGAACGGCCAGGATCAGCTCTTGCTGCAGGGCACGTACGAATTCTACGTCATCCTTGCCGGGACTTTCCGGAAACAGGTAAAATGCGCCCGGCGGCCGGACAAAGCTGTATCCTATTGCTGCAAGTCCGTCGCACAACAGCCTTCGCTTGCGGTCATATTCTGAGACATCCACGTGCAATCCCTGCATCTCTGCCACCACCCGCTGCATCAGAGCAGGGGCATTGACAAATCCAAGAATCCTGTTTGCAAGCGCCATGGCATTCAGCAGGGCCTGTTTTTGACCAGCCGCAGGGTTGACCGCCGTAAAGCCGATGCGCTCTCCGGGCACGGACAGATCCTTGGAATAAGATGTTGCAACAATGCTGTTGGCATAGCATGCAAAAACTGCTGGCACAGTGATTCCGTCATAGACGATTTTGCGGTATGGTTCGTCGGAAACCAGGTAGATGCACCGGCCCTGCTCCCGGCTTTTTTCAGCCAGGCAGTCGCCGAGCCGGCGAAGGCTGTCTTCGGAATAGACCTGGCCCGTGGGGTTGTTTGGGGAGTTTATGAGCACAGCCTTGGTCCTGGGAGTTATGGCCGCTGCAATGGCTTCCACGTCCAGGGTGAAATCGCTTTTGGTGGGCACTGCCACAAGCTGCCCACCGTGATTGTCCGCGTAGAATCCGTACTCCACAAAGTACGGGGCAGGAGTGATAACCTCGTCGCCGGGATCCAGAATTGCTTTTAGGACAATGTTTAACCCCCCTGCCGCCCCGCAGGTCATTATGATTTCATTTTCCGTTATGTCCACGCCCTGCTCTTGTGCCAGGAAGTCCGCCACGGCTTTTCTCACATGCGGATATCCGGTGTTTGGCATATAGGCATGAAGGCCCGTGGACGTGTTTTGAGCAACTTTTTCCAGGTGCTGCTTAAATCCTTCCGGCGGCTCCAGGTTGGGGTTGCCAAGGGAGAAGTCAAACACTTTATCAGCGCCGTGAATGGACTTGAGGCGCGCGCCTTCTTCAAACATTTTTCGTATCCAGGAGGATTTTTCTATGAAATCCTCCATTTTTCTGGCAATTGTCATGTGCTGCCCCGGTTGAGGTTTGTTTGGTTTTTTATGACTGCTGACCTGTTATACCGATTCCACTGATTTGATTTCAGGCAGCTCTTTTTTAACCAGCCGTTCAATGCCGTTTTTAAGAGTCATCTGGCTCATGGGGCATCCGGCGCAGGCGCCCTGAAGCCTTACTTTGACCACACCGTCTTCAACGTCGACCAGTTCCACATCACCGCCGTCTGCCTGCAGTGATGGGCGGATTTTATCAATAACTGTCTGTACCTGCTCTTTCATCTGTTTTCTCCCTGTTTTGTGATGGTTTAATTAACCTCTTGTTTTTAATGGGGTTAAAATTTAAATATAAGGGAAAGGCCACGGTTTTGCAAACAGAATTTTCCCTCCAGGAATTGATGAACCGTAAAAAGTCGGTTTTAGACGGCTTTGTAAAAAGCTATCTATTTAGCCACTGCTGAGTTTTTGCAAAAAGCAAATCCTTAAGCTCCCTGGCTGATCGGCGGTGCGGAAAAGAAGCTTCCTCGCTCCAGGAGCCTCCTGGAGCCTCAATTTCCGCTCGGAAACCCATTTTTCGCACCGCCGTCAGGGCAGCGAAGCGCAACTTCGCAGGAGTGCAAAAAATGATTTCCCTGGAAGTCCTAAAATTGTTATAACCACCAAATAATATAAAGAATAACTTCTTGATTTTGCTTAACATTTAACACTTAATCACTGCCTGTAAAAAAGACTTTTTACAGGCTCATCAAGATTGATGGTCTCGTAAAAAGTTTGACTTCAGATGGTGCCGTAAAAAGTTCAAGATCAAGGCGCGCAAAATCCCGAGGAATGCAGCGTACTTAGCCGTACGTGAAATTCTGAGGAATCGCGCGTAACGCAGATATTGGACTTTTTACGGTTCCATCAAGATTGATCGTGGCAAAATCCGGAACATATGCATATCTTTTTAATTTAGAAATTAACCCTTAACGCTTCTTGCAGAAATGAAAGGAACGGATTTATGGCAGTTATAACAATTTCCAGACATTTCGGAGCCGGCGGCCGCACCCTGGGCCGGCATGTGGCCGAAAAGCTCGGCTATTTGTTCGAAGACGATGCCATTATCCAGGAAATTGCCAGAAAAGTAAAAGTTTCCACAAGCTCGGTAAAGGGACATGAACAAACCGCAGGCAGCCTGATTTCCAGGATGCTTACAACTGTGGTTAACCGCAGTTACATGGAAAGGCTTACAGGCGAAAATATCGGGTACATGGATGAAGATGTCTATGTTGAGACTTTGACAGAGGTTATCTCCGAATTTGCCAAAAAGGATAACGTTGTCCTGCTGGGCCGGGGCAGCCAGTACATACTCAAAGACGCGGAAAACGTCTATCATGTTCTGATGGTGGCAGCCGAGCCGGACCGAATAGATTTTATGCAGAAAACCTATGGCTTGTCTGCTCAAAAGGCCCGCCAGGCGGTTGAACAGGGAGACAAGCGCAGGGGCAACCTTTATGCAAAATTTGCAAAAAGCGGCTATGACGATCCCACGTTATATCACATGTGCTTAAACATGAGCCGTATTCCCATGGACCGGGCCGTGAATTTGGTGTGCGAACTGGTTGGCTGAAAGTACAATCAAGCCGGCATATTGATCGGCCCGGCTGCCCGATGCAGAACAGATCGTTGCCAGCGATTCTGATATTCTTGTTGACTTTTGAATCTGAATACTTTTTTTCGGCTATTTTGAGACACGGTTGACCATTTTTACCATGGCCTTTCCAATTGCGCCGGCCTCGCCGAGCGCTGTGCTTCCAGGCCCTCCTCCCGTGCCCTGCCGCACTTCGCCCTTATCCCTGCCGTATCCAATGCATCCCCCGGCGGTAATCATGCGCTGAACCGTAAACCAGCTGTATAAAAGGCTGAGCACCTGTCCGGCTCCAACCCGCCTTACTGCCACGGCAGCGCCGGCTACCTTGCCTCGTAATTTACCTGTCCAAAGCAATGCATAGGTTCGATCGATAACTGCCTTTGCCTGAGCGCTGACATTATTAAAGTAAACAGGGGTACCGAAAATAATTCCATCGGCGTTTTCGAGTTTTTGATAAATATCCTGCATATCATCTTCAATCACACAGGCCCCCTCTTTAATGCAGCCCTCGCAAGCGTCACACGGGCTTATCTGTTTGCCGGCCAGCAGGATTATTTCGGTTTCAGCGCCTTTCTGTCTGGCTGCGTTCAGGGCCTCCTCTACCATTATTTCCGTGTTTCCACCCTTCCGAGGGCTGCAGACAATGCCTATAATTTTCATGCAAAACCTCCTTTCAAAAATTTAACGGGTTTACTGTTGACGACACCATCAGCTTTGATGATTTCCCTTTCAATGTCAAGCCTGGCAAACTTGTAAAAACCTGGTTTTCAGATGGTGCCGTAAAAGTTCAAGATCAGGGCTTGCGCAATCCCAAAGAATGCAGCGTACTTAGCTGTACGTGAAACTCTGAGGAATCGCGCGTAACGCAGGTATTGGACTTCCAGGTAAGCTCAAAGAAAGTTACTGTTATAACTCCGTCCCGGGCCTCGGCCCGGGGGGATACTTCCAGGGAAATCATTTTTTTTCTCTCTTACGGAATTGCACTTCGCTGCCCTGACGGCGGTGCGGAAAAGTGGGTTTCCGAGCGGAAATTGAGGCTCCAAAAGGCTCCTGGAGCGAGGAAACTCCTTTTTTCGTGCCGCCGGTGAGCCAGGGAGCTTACTTGGGTTTACGCTCGACAGTGAAGTCGCCTATAACCTGCAGTATCCAGGCAAAGACAACTATCATCCTGTCACCGGAGTTTATGAGGCCGACGGCAGGCTCTTTCTGGGCAGTATCACCGAGCCGGCTAAAGGCATTTTTGAACTTGCAGATAGCCTGTATCTTTTTATTGGCCGGGCCCGGCGCACGGGCTTTTCAGCGATTGCTGCCGCAGTCGCAGTCCTGGTCGCAGCCCGTGCACCCGCACCCGATTTGACCTTTTGCCTTGAATTTTTTATACATGCTGCGGCCGGTCAATCCCAGGGCTGCTGCGACAATTACAAATACGATGATTTCCTGTATCATTTCAGACCCCTTTTCTTTATTTTCTTTGATATCCTACCCAAATCCAAGCAGGCTTCCGGCCTGATAGACCAGTACGGCCAGCACAAAGGCAAGCACCGTGTTAAAAACCATTGAAAACCCCGCCCATTTCCATGACCCAGCCTCCCTGGCAATGCAGACCACGGCCACAAAACAGGGCGAATAAAACATCACAAAAACAATCAGCGCAAAAGCCGTCAGGGGCCCCCACTGCGGTGCCTGGGCAAGATGTTGGGAAAGACCTGAAGCCTCCTGGGCATCGATTTCGCCCATGGAATAGGCCGTGCCCAGGGTGGAAACAATGACTTCCTTGGCCGCAAACCCGCCCACCAGTGCGATGTTGGTGCGCCAGTCAAAACCGGCAAGACCTGTGACCGGCTCAAGGGATGTGCCGATGCGCCCGGCCACTGAATGCCGAAGCTCTGCACCCGCAAGGGCTGCCTCCTGGCCGGGCCCGAAGGTTGCGGCCTGATCGGCCGGAAGACCGGGAAAGCTCATCAGGGCCCAGAGCAGGATGGATATGGCCAGAATTACTGTTCCGGCCTTGCGGATATACTGCCAGGTCCGCTCCCAGGCGTGGATGAGAACCCCGCGCACCGTGGGCAGCCGGTAAGGGGGCAGTTCCATGATAAACGGGGTGGGCGCACCCCGGATGATGGTCTTTCTAAGGAGCCAGGCCACAGCAAGTGCCCCGCTCCATGACATCAGGGTGACGGCAAACATCACCCAGGCCTTGTGGGATGCGAAAAACGCGCCGATGAGCAGGGCAAATACCGGCAGCTTTGCCCCGCAGTTCATAAAGGGAACCGTTAGCAAAGTGGCAAGCCGTTCCTTGGGCGATTTCAGAGTCCGGGCGGCCATGATGCCCGGCACCGCGCACCCGCCGGCAATGCCGCCGGAGACGATAAAGGGCATCACCGAGCTGCCGTGCAGGCCAAAGACCTTAAACACCCGGTCGAGCATAAACGCCACCCGGGACAGGTATCCGGAATCCTCCAGGATGGTAATGCCCAGAAACATCAAAAGAATGATCGGCACAAAGCCCAGCACTCCGCCCACCCCGTCGATGATCCCGGAGATTACCAGTGACTTCAGCAACCCTTCTGCCATGTGGGAATCTGCCAGGCCCCGAAGCACGCCAAAACCGCTTTCCATCCAGGCCGCGGGAATTTCGCTGAAAGCAAAAGTGAAATGATAAAGCAAGAAAACCACCCCGGCCATGATAAAGGGTCCGGCCAGCCGGTTGATGAGCACCTTGTCGATCTGGTCTGAGAGATAGAGCCGGTTTTGTTCATTTTCCACCTCGATTACACCCTGGCGGATGATACTTTTGATAAACCCGAAACGATGATCTGCAATAATGGATTCGGCATCAGTGTCCAGGGTGCGGTTTAAGTGGCTGGCCACCCGGTCTGCGATCTGCCCGAGTTTTTCCGATATCTGCGCATCTGCCCGCCGGCCCGCGGAAACAATCTGCTCATCTGCCTCCAGATATTTGAGCGCCACCCATCTGGCCGGATAATACTGGGTCAAAAATTCAACCCGGGATATCATGGGCTCCATTTCAGCCAGGGCGGTATCAATGTCTTCTCCGTAGGAGATTTGCAAATTCTTTGGCCCGGCATACGTATCAGCCACCTGCGCGGCAGCGGCCATCAGCTCCTTTTTGCCGGTGCCGTTTCTGGCTACCGTGGGCACCACGGGCACGCCGAGCAGGGCCGAAAGCCTTGGGGCGTCAATGCGCACCCCGCGGCTTTTTGCCACGTCCATCATGTTAAGCGCGATGCACACCGGCACGCCTATTTCAATAATCTGCAGGGTGAGATAAAGGTTTCTCTCCAGGTTGGAGGCATCGACAATATCTACCACCACGGCCGGTTTTTGGGTTGAGATAAAATCCCGGGTAATGACTTCCTCCAGGGAATAGGCGGTCATGGAATAGGTGCCGGGAAGATCCACCAGGGAAAATTGCCGGCCGTCGATTTGGTAAACACCGGTCTTTTTTTCAACCGTTACCCCGGGGTAATTGCCCACGTGCTGGCGGGCCCCGGTCAGGGCGTTAAACAATGTGGTTTTGCCGGAATTGGGGTTTCCGGCCAGTGCGATTGTGTGAACCATGGCCAATTATTCCACCTCCACTTCAATAAAGTCCGCTTCACTGTTTCTCAAAGCCAGGGTAAAACCGGCTATGCGCAGGGCCACCGGGTCTTTTAAGGGTGCGCGGCCCTTGATCGAAAACTCGGTTCCCGGGACCAGTCCCATGTCCCGGATTCTGCGGCTCACCTCACCCCGGGCCCGGATTGCCGCGATTTTTCCGGATTGCCGTTCTTTCATCTCCCGCATATTGATAAGCTGCATTGGTTTTCTCCTTGCAAAAGAAATGTCAGATAGTTTTTATTTGTTTGGTAGTCAAAACTTTATTTACTGTCAAGACATTATTTAATTATTTTCATATTGTTTGTACGCAAAGCGTTTATAGGCATGTACAGAAGGAACGGAGGGGAGTATAGGAATTCTTTTTTTTATGGATTGTCACTGCTGTCTGGTCAAGTTGGACAGATCGCGGTATAACGCACTATAAATATATTAAAAATTTCCATTTAAAAGTGTTGTCGATTTGAAGTTTTGCGCTACGGCAATACGCCTTCCCGCAGGGGCTTTCCAAAGACCTTAAAAATCGCGGTCAAAGGAAACAATGACTTTTCCGGGGCCGGAATAGGCACTTAATAGGCAGTCCACAAAATTGATGGAGCGGCTTTGGTATGTCATCAGGGCGTTTATCAGGACGGTTTTGTTAGCATTGGCGATACCGCTGAAACCCAGGATGCGGTTTAATCGGTCGGCAATGGTCTGACGTGGAATTTTGTAAAATTTTTCCATGACATAGATGCATTCCAGCACTACCACATCGGGAATCTTGGCTTTTTTCCGGGATTTTGAAATCTCTGTCATGAATTGAACAGCCCTGGGGCTGTTTTCGGGATGGTCGTCAAGCAGGTAGCGCAGGATTACATTGGTGTTGATAAGGTGGATTTTTCCCCGGGTGTGCATCGGTTACCTGTTGCCTCCTTCTGCTGCCTTCCTGGCTATGTCTTTCTGGATTTTTTTCCGGATTTCATCAAGTGGGGTGTATTGTGCCGCATATTCTTTAAGGCTTCCGGCCAGGCTTTCAGCGGTTGCTGCTGGCACGACCTTTAATTTGACTTCATTATCCTCGACAATGAACAAAACAGCACTGTGATCGTCAATGTCCAACTGTTTCCGTATGGCTTTGGGAATTGTGATCCGGCCTTTTTTTGATACCTTGGCATACATCTTATTTTCCACCAGTACCGTATAACTTTAAAAAACGATTTTGCCTTACAATTTGTAACTTATATATTTTTCTTGGTTTGTCAAAATCTCTGCAGGGTTTTGGGATAACAATTTATGACCTCAGGTGGTGTGTGCAGGCCAACAAATCAACAGGCAATGTTTTTTCTTTTAGCGTAAAACTCTTTTCTGAAGGATAAAAACGCATCCTGCTCAATTGCCTGGCGCATTTGTTCCATGAGACTGGTGTAGTAGTAAACGTTGTGGATGGTGTTTAAGCGGTATGAGAGAAGTTCGCGGTTACGATAGAGGTGGTGGAGGTAGGCCCGGGTAAAGTTCCGGCAGGTGTAGCAGGTGCAGCCCGGCTCAACGGGTGCGGTGTCGGTGCGAAAGCCGGCGTTGTTGATGTTGATCTTGCCAAAGGCGGTAAAGAGCTGCCCGTTTCTGGCGTTTCGGGTGGGCATGACGCAATCGAACATGTCAGCCCCGGATCCGGTCATTTCAACGAGATCCTCGGGCCGGCCTACGCCCATGATGTATCGCGGCTTGTTTTCAGGCAGAAGCCGCAGGGTGTGTAGGGCAATTTCATGCATCAGTTCCACGGGTTCGCCAACGCTTAATCCTCCCACGGCGTATCCGGGTAAATCCAGGTCTGCCAGGGCCAGGGCGGAAAGTTCCCTTAAGTCCCTGTACATGCCGCCCTGGACGATTCCGAAAAGCAGGTTTTTGCCGGTGCAGTTTTTTTCCATTTGCGCCCTGCCGCGCACGGCCCAGTCAAGGGTAAGCTCGTGGGCGGCTTCGGCCTGCTGGCGTTCTGCAGGATAGGAAATGCACTGATCCAGACACATGAGGATATCTGAATTGAGCCGGAGCTGTATGTCCACGGCATCCTCGGGGGTGATCATGTGCCGGGAGCCGTCAATGTGGGACTGGAAAGAATAACCTTCCTGGGTTATTTTTGCCATTTTAGCCAGGGAAAAAATCTGAAAACCGCCAGAGTCTGTAAGTATGGGGCCATGCCAGTTCATAAATCCGTGCAGGCCGGAGAAAATATCGATGATTTCGCATCCGGGCCGCAAGTAAAGGTGGTAGGTGTTTCCCAGGATGATCTGAGCCCCGCAGGCCATAAGCTCTTCCGGGCTCAGGGCCTTTACCGTGCCCAGGGTGCCCACCGGCATGAACACAGGGGTTTTTATTTCCCCGTGGGCTGTTGAAAGCTTTCCGGTGCGGGCCCGGCTTTGGGAGGATCTGGTTTTTATTGCAAAAACAGGCATTTGTTTATCTGCAGGTTTGAAAGTTTTTATTTGTCTGTTATAAACATGGCATCGCCGTAGCTGAAAAAGCGGTATTTCTTCTCCACGGCCTCCTTGTAGGCCGCAAGGATGTTTTGCTTTCCGGCAAAGGCGGATACCAGCATCAGCAGAGTTGATTTGGGCAGATGAAAGTTGGTGATCATGGCATTGACCAGTTTAAATTCATATCCTGGGTATATAAACAGATCGCACTTGCCCCTGTGGGCATTTAGTCCTCCCTTAAGCCCGGCTGCATACTCCAGGGTGCGCACCGAGGTTGTGCCAACGGCGACAATCCGCCGGTTCTGGCTGCGTGCGGCGTTGATCCGGTCTGCGGCAGCCCCGGAAATCTCGTAGTGTTCAGTGTGCATCCTGTGTTTGCGTATGTCCGTAACTCTTACGGGCATAAACGTGCCGTAGCTTACATGCAGTGTGATTTCAGCAATTTCGATGTCTTTTTGCTGTATCTGCCAAAGAAGATCTTCGGAAAAGTGGAGGCCCGCGGTGGGCGCCGCCACCGCGCCGCTTTGGGCTGCATACACGGTCTGGTAGGCGTCATGGTCCCGGGGCTGGCTGCTGTTTTGATCCCTTCGGATATAAGGGGGCAGGGGTACATGGCCGATTTGTCCGAGAATTTTTTCAAAGGGTTCAGGGCAGCAGAACTCCACGTCAAAAGTGCCGTCCCGGACAGCAGTAACCCTTGCGACAAGGCCCTTGTCAAACAAAAGCTCAGCGCCGGGTTTGGGTGCTTTTGAGGCCCGGATCAGGCACCGGCACTCAAAACAAATGGGCTCTGTTCCGGTCTGCCTGCGGCCTGCGTAGTCAATCAGCAGAACCTCTACTTTGCCGCCGCTGGCTTTTTTCCCAAACAATCGGGCCGGCACCACCTTTGTGTTGTTTATCACCAGGAGGTCTCCGGCATCCAGAAGGTCTGCTATTTCGTAAAAGCGCCGGTGCGTGATGTCGCCGCTATTTTTGCCGAGCACAAGCAGGCTCGAATCCTGGCGATTGTCTGCCGGATGCTGGGCGATTAACTTCTCAGGCAGGTTGTAATCATAGGATGCAATGTCATATTCATTTCCATCCGGTTTGGGCCCAGGGCTTGTCATCTGAAATAGCCCCGCCCGATATAGGCCAGAAACAGGCCTGCGATCATAAGTATAAACCCGAATTTGCGAAGGGTCTGATCCGGCATCTCAAGGACCCGGTTCATCATTTCCTTCATCCGGTCGGGAAAGGCAAAATAGGGCAGCCCTTCAACAATCATGACCATGCCGATAACGCAAAGAAAAAAATCCATACTTGTTCACCCTGATTTTTTTGTTATTCAAACCTCTTATTATATCCGCCCGCCTGATGTATTGTCAAAAATAAAAACCACCAGGGACTTGAAAAAGATCTGCGGCCATGGCAGATAAGGTCATTGGGGAAACCGACTTTTTACGAGACCATCAAAGTTTATCTATGGAAAAAGGATCTGAAAATGAATTATGAACCGGTTATCGGACTGGAAGTGCATGCCCAGCTAAAGACGCAAACCAAGATTTTCTGCGGGTGTTCCACCCGGTTCGGCGCCCCGCCAAACACCCATGTCTGCCCGGTCTGCCTGGGCATGCCCGGAGTGCTTCCGGTGTTGAACAAAACAGTGGTTGAGTATGCCATGAAAATGGCCCTGGCAACGGGCTGCCGTGTGGAGGGTACCAGCCGGTTTGCCCGGAAAAATTATTTTTACCCTGATCTTCCCAAGGGATACCAGATATCCCAGTATGAGCTTCCCATAGCCCTGAGCGGACACGTCAACATCTCCCTGGAAAACGGCACAACCAGGCGCATCGGCATAACCAGGATTCACATGGAGGAGGATGCCGGAAAGCTGATTCATGATCCGGACCGTCCTGTGAGCTACGTGGATTACAACCGTACAGGCGTGCCCCTGATTGAAATCGTGTCAGAACCCGATCTTCGATCCCCTGAGGAGGCCGGAGCCTATCTGCGCCAGCTGCGGGCCATTTTGCGCTATCTCGATATTTCCGACGGCAACATGGAAGAGGGAAGTTTCCGCTGCGATGCCAATGTGTCAGTGCGGCCCAAAGGGCAGGAGGAATTCGGAACCCGTACAGAGCTCAAAAACCTTAACTCCTTTAGGTTTGTTGAAAAAGCCCTTGCCTGGGAAATTGCCCGCCAGAAAGAAGCCCTTGGACAGGGCGAGCAGATTGTTCAGGAAACCCGGCTGTGGGATACGGAAAAAAACCGTACAATCTCCATGCGGGGAAAGGAAGAGGCCCATGATTACAGGTATTTTCCTGATCCCGATCTTGTACCTCTTGTAATTGAAAGCAGCTGGATCAAAGAGGTTGAAAAACAGCTGCCCGAGCTGCCCGATCAGCGCCGGGCAAGGTTTATGGCCGACTTTGACCTGCCTGAATACGATGCAGGCGTGCTCATCGCAGCCCGGGAGATTGCCGATTATTTCGAGGATTGTCTGGCGGCTGTAAACAAGCCCAAGCTTGTGAGCAACTGGATGATGGGAGAACTCACGGCTATTCTCAACGCAAAAGGCCTTAGCATTACTGAAAGTCCCATTTCCCCTGAGCGCCTGGCCGGGCTGATCAAACTTATCGATGCCGGAACCATTTCCGGCAAGATAGCCAAGATCGTGTTTGATGAAATGGCAGGGTCTGAAAAAGATGCCAAAACCATTGTGGAGGAAAAAGGCCTGGTGCAGGTAAGCGATGAAGGCGAAATTTCACGGATCGTGGACAAGGTCATTGAAAGCAACCCGGACGAAGCCGAAAAATACCGGAACGGCAGGAAGAAACTTTTTGGTTTTTTTGTGGGCCAGGCAATGAAAGAAAGCCGGGGCAAGGCCAATCCCCAGGTGGTAAACGAACTTTTAAAAAAACGCCTGGATGGCTGATTTAAGTTGAGCAGGACCAGGGGCTACACGATTCGGCTGAACCGCTTTTCTAAGTGTGACAGGGGCCAGCGGATCACAGTGGGCCGGCCGTGGGGGCAGTGAAAAGGGTTTTTGCAGGCATCCAGCTGTTTTATCATGGCGGTCATCTCCTGGCTGGTCAGGGCCTGGTTGGCCCGGATGGCTCCGTGGCAGGCCATTACAATCAGGCACCGGTCCAAAAGACGTGAAAGCTCCGGGGCGGCTGCCATGGTTTCAGCAGCCTCGGCCATGTCTGCCACAAGGCTGCCTATTTCCTCTTCTCCCAGCATTTCCGGAATCGCCTGGACCACAAAGGTCCTGTCTCCGAAAGGCTCCATTTCAAAACCCATGGTTGCAAATTCAGGCAGTAATTGTTCCATCAGGGGTGCCTGCCGGTAGGTGAGCTCAACGGTTTCCGGAATGAGAAGCCGCTGGGAGGGTGTTTTGCCATGGCTTTCGCCTATGCTGCACAGGCGTTCATATAAAATGCGTTCATGGGCGGCATGCTGGTCTATAAGCAGAAGTTCATCGGGCTTTTCGCACACAATATAGGTGTTGCGAAACTGGCCTATTGCCCGGGCCTGCGCAAGAAGTCCGGGTTCAAACAAGACAGGTTTTGTTTCCGGGGCTTGTTGAGCCGACGGGCCTGGGGCCTTGTCAGGCAGGTAGGCCGGCCGGCCCGGGTCTTTTGCGGAAATCGGCTGCAAATCCTGCCGGGAAAAATCCGGCCCGGGGGGCTGGTTGTCCCGGGCTCCAGCATCTGGCCGGGTTTTGGCTGCATATGGGCTTTCGGACTCAAACAGGCTGGTTTGCTCCCATTCCGGAAGCCCGGTGCTTTTGTCGGCCCGGGGGCGCGGCCTGGGCCGTTGCCATGCGTTTTCCACTGCCTTGCCCACAGTTTCCAGAACCTGGCGCTGATTTAAAAACCGTACTTCCTGCTTGGCGGGATGCACGTTTATGTCCACATCTGCGGCAGGTATTTCAAGAAAGACCACTGCCACTGGAAACCGCCCTTTCATGAGCCTGCCCCGGAACCCGTCGCAAAGGGCGTAGATGATGCCGCGATCCCTTATAAACCGGCCGTTTACAAACACGTAGATGCGGGAAGTGGAGCTTCGGGTGGCGGACGGATCGGCAATCCAGCCCGAGATCCGGGCCTGGCTGCCGTTGTAGTCCATGGGATAAAGCAGGGGGCGGAAATCGCTTCCCAGCACGTCCACGATCCGCTCCATTGGATCATCGGTTTTGGGCCAGTCCCTGACCGTTTTTTTGTTGTGCAAAAGGCGAAAACCGATATCCGGCGACGAAAGGGCGATGCATGCCACGGTCTCAGATATATGGCCCATTTCCGTGTTAACGGTTTTTAAAAACTTGCGCCTGGCAGGTGTATTGAAAAACAACTGCCCCACGCTGATCAGGGTGCCGGCCGGGGCCCCGGTCTGATTGACCGCTTTGATTTTTCCGCCTTCCACAACGATTTCCGTGGCTGCATCGCCGTGCTTGCCGCGCGTGACCATGCGAAACCTTGAAACCGCGGCAATGCTGGGCAAAGCCTCGCCCCGGAAACCCAGGCTGGAAATGGCGAGCAAGTCCTCTGCTCGCCTGATTTTGCTGGTGGCATAGCGTTCAATGGAAAGCAGGGCGTCGTCGTGTTCCATGCCCATGCCATTGTCAGCCACCTGGATAAGGGATCTGCCGCCCTGCTCTATTTCCACCAGGATTTTATCTGCCCGGGCGTCAATGGCGTTTTCCATCAATTCCTTGACAACGGAGGCCGGCCGCTCCACCACCTCGCCAGCGGCAATTTGATTTGACAAAATGTCGGGCAGAATACGGATGGATGTCATGCAAGCCTGCCTTGTGCCTGCTTATTGGCCTGGAGCATCCACCTCACCCCTTAAAAAGCGGTATAAAAAGTCCGTGTCCGAGGGTGACAGGTCAAATTTCAGGGCTGCTTCATTTACCAGCTCCTGGTTGGAGGCATTGGGTCTTTCGTGTTTTTTGATCTCACTGATCCATTTTACAGCTTTTTTAAGATCCTC
>JAABTZ010000028.1 GCA_011389605.1 Desulfobacteraceae bacterium | reverse complement strand
GAAGAATGCAGCGTACTTAGCCGTACGTGAAATTCTTCAGAAATCGCGCGTAACGCAGATATTGGACTTTTTACGGTACCATCAAATTTGATTGACTATCAATGAGTGAGCACATGACCCATGATGCATCGGGAAGGTCCGTGGGGGTAGTGGAGAAAAAAATTTTCGCTTTTGCCCAGCCTCCCAACGAAATGCCCCTTGACAGCGGCGCCCGGCTCGGTCCGATCACCCTGGCATATGAGACTTGTGGTACGCTCAACAAGGACAGAACCAACGTGGTGCTCGTCCTCCATGCCCTGACCGGAGACAGTCACGCTGCAGGCCATTATCCACAGCAGGATGACAAGCCGGGGTGGTGGGACAATATGATCGGCCCGGGCAAGGGGATTGACACGGACCGCTATTTCGTGGTCTGTTCCAACGTGCTTGGCGGGTGCATGGGATCCACGGGGCCTTGCGCTGTCAACCCCAACACCGGCATGCCCTATGGCATGGATTTTCCCTTTATAACCATCGGCGACATGGTCCGGGCCCAGAAGGCCCTTATGGACCATCTGGGGATCAAAAAAATCCTGTGCGTTATAGGTGGCTCCATGGGAGGCATGCAGGTACTCCAGTGGTGCGTACAATACCCGGAAAACGTAGTTTCAGCCATACCCATGGCCACCACCATGCGACACTCCGCCCTTGCAATAGCATTCAACGAGGTGGCCCGTCAGGCCATTGCAGCAGATCCCAACTGGAACCAGGGCAACTACTACGGCAAACAGCAGCCGAACATGGGTTTATCCGTAGCCCGGATGATCGGTCATATTACCTACTTATCCGATGAAGCCATGCGCACCAAATTCGGCAGGCGTCTCCAGGACAAGGAGGACTTTTCCTATCAGTTTGATGTGGACTTTCAGGTGGAAAGCTATCTGCGTCATCAGGGGGCCAAGTTTGTGGACCGTTTTGATGCCAACTCATTTTTATATATTACCAAGGCGGCTGACTATTTTGACCTGACACGTTTTAAGAGGGCTGATTCTGCAGTCAGTGTCTTTTCTCTGGCCCGGGCCCGTTTCATGGTGGTATCCTTTACTTCCGACTGGCTGTACCCGACCTACCAGTCCCGGGAAATGGTGCAGGCAATGAAAAAAAGCGGCCTTAATGTGAGTTTTTGCGAAATTGAAGCCGAATGGGGTCATGACGCCTTTCTTCTGCCCAATCAACGCTTGACCGATATTGTCAGGGGGTTTATCGACAGTGCCTTTGAAGATGCAAAAAAATAACCTGCGCTTTGATCTCAGGGTCATTGCCTCCTGGATTGAGCCCGGCTCCAGAGTCATTGGTCTTGGCTGCGGTGAAGGAGACTTGCTGGACTATCTCAAGGGCCATAAGCAGGTCCGGGAAACCGGCATTGAAATTGTTGAGGAAAAAGTGGTCCGGTGCATAGAAAAAGGCCTGTCGGTAATTCAGGGCGATATTAATGAAGAAGTTCACGACTATCCGGCAGGAGCATTTGACTACGTGATTTTAAGCCAGACACTTCAGCAGGTCTATGATCCCCTGGCCCTGATCCAATCCATGCTAAGGATAGGTAAGAAAGCAATTGTCAGTTTTCCCAATTTCGGACACTGGCATGTGCGCATGCAGGTGCTGCTGACCGGTCACGCCCCGCTGACCCCCCAGCTGCCTTATCAATGGTACGACACGCCCAATATTCGTATCCTGTCTATAAAGGATTTCCAGACTTTTGCCCGGAAAGTTGGGTTTAGAATCTTAAAGGAAGTTGCCATCAATACGGACAAGGAGGACAAAAGCGGCCGCATTGTGAAGATACTGCCAAACATGCGGGCAACTTATGGTATTTTTCTGATTAGCAAAGGTGACGGCTTCGTAAAAAGTCCAATATCTGCGTTACACGCGATTTCTCAGGATTTCACGTACGGCTAAGTACGCTGCATTCTTCAAAATCGCGCAAGCCTTGATCTTGAACTTTTTACAAAGCCGTCTGAAAGCGATTTTTTACGAAGCTGTCAAAGGGGAAAAAACCAATGGGCACCCACCACCTGATTTTAGGAAAAACAACGGATTTTCTAACCGGCCGGACCCTGGCCGACACCCATGACGAACGCGCGCGGCAGCAGATTGCAAAATTTCTTGTCAATGAAAAAGGCTATGCCAGATCTGAAATCCTGGCAGGACAGCAGCTGCACCTTGAGCTTGACGGCAAAACCGGAATGGTGGTTGTGGATTTTATTATTAACCAGGGCCAGGAAGCCATGATGCTGATTTTGTTCCGGCCCGGCTCCATTGTATCGCGCAGACGCACGGCTGTTGCTGCCGCAAGGATTTTTGCTCAAAAAGCAATCCCTTTTGCCGCAATCACCAACGCAGAGGATGCAGAAATCCTGGAAACCTCTTCCGGCAAGGTTATTGGCACCGGCCTGGAATCGTTTTTTCATAAAAACGATGCGGGCCGAATAATTGAAAACCACCAGTCAATGATCCTGCCTGAAAACCGCAGGGAAAAGGAAAAACGGATTTTGTTTGCAATGGAAGTGCTTACCAAAAAGGAATGCGATGATTACACATGCCAACTGCAATGAGCTGACCTTATGAAAGATACTGCTGATACAATTGTTGAGTCCTACGTCGAATATACAGCCGGCAGGCGCTCGGTTCGCTCCCAGGCCCTGATCACCGAAGAGCCGCTGTCCATACGCGTGGCAGGGGCTCCCTACTCGGTTGTCATGCGAACCCCGGGAGATGAGACTGCCCACGTGGCGGGTTTCTGCCTGGCTGAAGGGCTTGTGGATGATCCGGACGACATTGTCACGATTGGTTTCTGCATGGAAGACCAGACCAACGTTGCAACACTTACCCTTACTGAAAAGCGGCGCAACGAGGTCGCAGGCCTTCTTGAGCGCAAGGGGTTTGTAAGCCAGACCAGCTGCGGGATATGTGGCAAGGAGGTAATCAAAGACATCCAGCAGATCCTGTCGCCTGTCATGAAGCATACCACATCTGAAGCCGGTCAGATAATGGAATGCGTCAACCTGCTGCCTTCCCGCCAGCCCATTTACCGCAGAACAAGAAGTTCCCATGCAGCTGTAATTTTTGATCATAAACGACAGCCCATGGCTTCGGCAGAAGACGTGGGAAGACACAATGCTCTTGACAAGGCCATCGGCAAAGTGTTTATTCTTGGACAGATCAAAAATGCATATCTGGGTATAATGTCTTCCAGACTAAGCTATGAACTGGTGCAAAAAGCAGCCCGTGCCGGCCTTGAAATGCTGGTGGGCATATCAAGGCCAACTGTTCTGGCAGTGGAATTGGCCCGCTCGGTTAACATGACGTTGGCATGTGCAAAGGATGACCGTTTCATGGTATTTTGTGGAGACCACAGGATAAGCCGGCCTGATGATACCGATAAGCTGCAATCAGATGACCTTTAAGGATTAATTTCATGCCTTTTATCACCGTTGCCGGCCTGAAAGGAAAGGTCTATCTTCCGGACCAGGACCTGCAAACTCCTAGAAAAAATCCCTGCCCGGGTTGTTTCTCCTGCCAGATGTGCTCCGACACCCGATGCCATGTTTGCTTAGGGCAGAAAGGGCATAAAAATGGATGTGCCTGTGAAACTTCAGAATCTCAGGAAAAACAATCCACCCCGGTTTCAGATCCGTTTTCCAAAAACAGCTGATTCTTTTCAGGAAACCTCAATGATGTCAAAAACAAGAATGTTTTTTGTCATCCTGGTTGCACTTGGACTTTTTTCGGGATGCCAGGACCAGGAAGAACGGCGCAGGCAGATGCATTACGATCAGGCGCGCAAATGCTATGACCAGAAGGATTACCTCTGCGCCAAAAATGCCCTCCTGAAGGTAATTGAAACTGACCCTGATTTTGCAACAGCATACGCCAACCTCGGAGAAGCACACCTGCGGCTCGGGGACATGGGAAACGCCTTTTCCGCTTTTAAAAAAGCCGCGGAATTATCTCCGGAAGACAACTCCATTAAAACACGGCTGGCCACTTTGTATCTTCTTCAAAAAGACTTTGCCAGGGCAAAGGATCTTCTGGGAAAGATACTTGAAAATGACAAGGAAAATTTATCCGCTCTGTTTCTAATGGCAGGCATCTACACCCAGGAACACAAATTACCCGAAGCAACCAGGCTCTATGAGCAGATAATCAGAATCGACCCCACCAGGGAGCGTGCCTACACATCGCTTGCCAATATTTCCATCCAGCTCCAGGATCCTTTGGGTGCCATGGATATTCTGGAACGCGGAATCCGCCAAAATCCTGAAACCCTTTCCCTGCGAATGGGACTCTATGAGATTCACGCCCATTTAAATAACCGTGAGCAGGCTGAAACAGTAATCAGACAAGCCCTGGAAGTCCGCCCCGGGGAACCCAAGCTCTATCTGATATTGGCAAACCTCTTTACAGGCCAGCGTCAATGGGAAAGAGCAGAAGAAAGTTTTAAAAAAGCCATTAAAGCAAATCCAAACAACATCCGGTCATACCTTGCCACAGCCGCGTTTTACGAAAAACGCGATCTGCGCAAACAGGCCCTGGAAATGTACCAGAAAGCCATGGCCCTGCAGCCGGAAAATATAGGCCTTATGCTTGCCCTTTCGGATTTTTACATCAGGAGCAACCAGCTTGACAAGGCCGAGCAATACATAAACCGTGCCCTGGAGAAAAAACCGGATTATCTTCCGGCTCACCTTCTCAAAGGGCGAATGCTCATGGCAGACCGGCAGTACAATGCGGCAATATCACTGTATGCCAGCCTGAGAGAAAATTTTCCCGAGCCCGGCAAACTCTACTACCTGCAGGCCATAGCACACATGGAGGCAGACGAGCTAAACGCCGCCAAGACCAGCCTGGCAAGAATCGGCCAGGAAAGCCCGGAATACCCGGCAGCCCGGCTTTTGCTTGCCCGGATTTATTATTCGGAAAGAAACCTTGCCCAAGCCATGGAAGCCTGCAGACAGGCCCTTTCAGTCTCCCCCCGCAATTTGCAGGCTCTGGCCATGCTTGGCCATATCTATGCCAGCCTGCAGGATTATGACTCAGCCAAAAACCTGTTTCAACGGATGATTGGAATTGCGCCGGCCAATGCAGCCGCCTACCACGAACTGGGAAGCATATACCGCCTGGAACAAAATCACAAAAGCGCACAAACTGCATTTGAAGCTGCAGTAGCCCGAGATCCCGAACACCTTCAGGCCTTTGTCAATCTTGTGGAAACACTGATCGCCCAGGACAAGCACAAAGAGGCCGTGGCGCGCTGCGATGAACGAATTGAACAATTTGCGGGCAACCCCCGTATGCTTGCACCTGTCTATGACTTAAAGGGCCGGCTGATGCTGCTGCAAAAACGTTCCTCTCAGGCCGAGCTTCTTTTCAAGAATTCAATTCTCCATGATGAAAATCACCTGCCTGCCTACTACTCTCTGGCAGAACTCTACGTAAAGGAAGGGCAAGCCAGGCAGGCCATTGAAAAATTTCAACAGGCAGCAGAAAACAATACTGATAAAGTCATGCTGCCCATGATGCTGGGGATTTTGCATTACATGCTGCAAAATGACGACCAGGCCATTGCTCAATACCGCCGGGCTCTGGATATAAACCCTGATTTTGCAGCCGCAGCCAATAATCTTGCTTACCTGCTGGCTGAAAAGGGAAAAAACTTAAACCAGGCCCTGGAACTGGCACAAAGGGCAAAGTCGCTGATGTCCGATGACCCCAGGGTGGCAGACACTCTGGGCTGGGTTTATTATAAAATGGGTCTCTATGATGCTGCCACGCGCGAGTTTTCAGCAGGCCTGGAAAAACTCCCGGGCAATCCCACCATTTTATATCACCTGGCCATGACTTATTATAAAAAAGGGCAGGCAGATGAGGCCAGGCGCACCCTTGAAAAAGCCCTGAGGTTTAATGATAATTTCAAGGAAGCCGAAGACGCCCGCAGGCTGCTGGCAAACCTGAAAAATGACCAGCCAGGTGTTGGGATCAAATGAAGCATTTGTCTTTTAAAATTCTTATTCTCTGCATCCTGCTGCCACCGCTGCTGTACATGGCCTCGGTTTCGACCCTGGAAAGCCATTTTACAAATCATTACGAAAAAGCTGTCAACAATGTTTATCTCTCGGATATGAACGCGGTGCTTGCCGGATCCATTGAACTTGCAGATGCCATAAACCAGTCAATCTCCGATTATATAGACAATAATCATCTTATCAAACTTGGTGTCAGTCTGGATGTAACCGTTGCCACAAACAGGGGCACCATTTTGTATCCGCCTGTTTTCCAGAATGATTCAGATGCCCCCCTGGGGCGGGATCCCATTGAAATCGCCCAGCAGAACTTTGAAATGCTCGACAGCGGAATCAGCCTTGAGGTAGATGCCGTCATAGAAACCCTTTCACTTTTTTCCGGAGCTGTTGCCCTTTTTTATATATTGATGTTCGGAAGCGGTCTTTACGTTTACTACCGGATGGCCCTTGCCAGAATCCGCCGGGAGGACATGGAAAAAGCCGAGGAAATACAACGGCTGCACAACCTTGAAATACAATACGCACAGCGGGTAAACCATCTGGATTCAGAGCGTCAGAGCCTTATGACTGAATATGCTGATCTGAAAATATACTTGGATAACCAGAAACGAGAAGCTGAACGCAACGAAGAAGACATGTTCGATGAAATCGAAGAATTGGAAAACAGGCTGGCCGAAAACCTCTCCGAGCAGAAGCAGCAGCAGAATGAAATCTCCAGGCTCCAGGAACAGCTAGATGAGCTTGAAAAGCTCCGGGAAAACGTGGACAGGCAGAAGGAAAAGGAAGCCGAACGCCTGGGCCGAAGGTTTAAAGCCCTTTATAAACAGGTGGAAGTATATGACCGGGCATTGCGGGGGGTAGCTGAGTTAAACGATGAAATGGCCCTGAAAGCCGAAGAGATAATTCATCAGTTAAATGACGATCCCACAGTGGTGACGATCAAAAGAAAAGTATTTAACAAAAAAGGCAGGGCAACCATTTTTGAAGTGGTTTTTTCCTATAACGGCCGCCTATATTTCAGCAAAAACACATCCAACACTATCCGCGTGCTGGCAGTGGGTACAAAAAACACCCAGAACCGGGACCTTACCTATTTAGACCGAATGGCCTCCTGAAAAAACCCGAGCTGAAATCTTATCCGTCCTCTTTGTATCCGCACCCCTTCTGAGCGCACTTGATTACCAGCCCATCTTTTTTGGTCTCTTTTTCCACAAGGTAAGGGGCCCCGCATTCAGGACACTGGCGGTCAACAGGCTTGTCCCACAAGGCAAAGGTACAATCCGGATAGCGGCTGCAGCCGTAAAATATCTTTCCCCTCCTGGATTTGCGCTCCATGATTTCACCGCTGCAATCCTTTTGGGGGCATTGCACGCCAGTGGATGTGGCAGGGCCGCCCGAGGCAAGCGAGCGGGTATGCTTGCATTCAGGATAACCGCTGCAGGCAAGAAATTCTCCATAGCGGCCCTGCTTGACCACCATGGGCTTGCCGCATTTTTCACAAACCTCCCCGTCACTGGCGTTTTCGGATGGTTCCACCGGCTCTATGGCGCCTTTTTCCGTGCGGATGTAATTGCGCGACCAGCTGCATTCCGGATAGCCTTCGCATGCCAGAAAAGGTCCGTTTTTACCTACCTTGATACGGGCCTGCTTTCCGCACTCCGGGCATTTAAATCCCGTGGGCAACCCCAGGCCCTTTACAGAGAGCATGTTTTGAGCAGCCGCCAGCAGCCGCTGCTCAAATAATTCATAGAACCGCTTAAGCAGTCCTGAAGCTTCCTGCTCATCGGCTTCAACCTTGTCCAGATCATCTTCAAGCCTGGCTGTAAAATCCACGTTCAAAATATCCGGAAAATTTTCAACCAGTAAATCCGTAATGATAAAGCCAAGCTCTGTTGGGTGGAAATTTCCCTTAAGCAGCTCAACATAACCTTTTTCCCGGATAGTGGTTAAAATAGCTGCATAAGTACTGGGTCTGCCGATTCCGTTTTCTTCCAGTTCCTTTACAAGAGTGGCCTCGGAGAATCTGGGCGGCGGAGCGGTAAAATGCTGCCTGGGCATAAGTTCCAAAAGGCTAAGGTGCTGTTTTTCGGCAATCTCGGGAAGCTTTCCTTTATCCTTACGGCTTTCAGCCTCATCAGTGTCGTCAGCCGACTGATATAAAGACAGAAAACCGGCAAATTTTACCGTAGAGCCTGAAACGGTAAGCTGGTAGTCTCCTGCTGCAATGGCAATACTTTTCTGGTCAATAAGTGCCTCGGCCATCTGGGAGGCAACAAAGCGCTGCCATATCAGCTGATATAAAACCAGCTGGTCTCTTGACAAAAAAGGCTTTACTTTCTCCGGGGTATGAAACACCGAAGTGGGCCGAATGGCCTCATGAGCGTCCTGGGTCCTGTTCTTGTTGGCAAAAAAACGGGGCTTGTCAAGGGCGTAATCCTTGCCATGGGTGTTTAGAATCAGATCCCGGGCCTCATTTGCTGCTTCTGCGGAAATCCTTGTGGAATCCGTGCGCATATAGGTAATCAAACCCACGGTCTCCCCGCCCAGATCCACTCCTTCATAAAGCTGCTGGGCTACGGTCATTGTTTTTTTGGCTGAAAACCTTAGCTTGCGGATTGCTTCCTGCTGAAGCTTGCTGGTGGTAAAAGGCGGATAAGGTCTGCGGCGAACTGTTTTCTTGGTAATTTTGTCAACAACGAATTCCGATGCTGCCAGCTCATCCCGGATCTTCATGGCAGCTGTTTCATCCGGGATAGAAATCTTTTTTCCCTTGTGCTTTGCCAGTTTCGCTTCAAAGTCCGGCGGAGCGGCTCCCATGAGCTGTGCTGTAACAGACCAGTATTCCTCGGGCTCAAAAGCCTGGATCGCCCGCTCCCTTTCGCAGATCATCCGCACGGCAACAGATTGCACGCGACCGGCGCTAAGACCGTATTTTACCTTTTTCCACAAAATCGGCGAGATCTGGTATCCAACAAGCCGGTCTAAAATACGGCGTGTCTGCTGGGCTTTATACCTGTTTGCATTTAAGGCCTCGGGCTTGGAAAGTGCCTGTCTTACAGAGTTTTGAGTTAATTCGTGAAACAGCACCCTGTGAAACTGGCGGCCTTTTTTCTTTAGCACTTCGGCTGCATGCCAGGCAATGGCCTCGCCTTCCCGGTCAGGGTCAGGGGCAAGATAAATCTCTGTTGCATTTCCGGCAGCGGCTTTAAGGGCCTTGATTACTTTCTGCTTTCCCGGAATAGTAACATACTTGGGGGAAAATCCATTCTCCACGTCAATTCCCAGTTCCTTCTGGGGCAGATCCTTGATATGGCCGACCGTGGAGGCAACATTATACTGATCGCCAAGGTATTTCTTTATGGTTTTGACCTTGGTCGGGGATTCGACAATCACCAAAGGTTTGCTCACTCTTCAACTCCACTGATACAAAAATATTTACCGGGCATCTGGCTGGCCAGGCCCTTTAATTCAAGATTCAACAAGACCGACAGCAAAGACCCGGCGTCCATGCCAAGCTGGCAAGCCAGTTCATCGATATGTACCGGATAAGGATCAAGGGCATCGTATACCCGGGCTTCACCGGCTGTCAAGCCCGACAGTTGCGACCCGGCTTGCGGCTTACCGGCAGCGTGTTCAGGGCTGCTTTGTGCTGCCAGCAAAAGCGGGGCAAGCTCTTCTATCACATCCTGGGCCCGCTCCACCAGCCTGGCTCCCTGCTTTAACAGATCATGAGCACCGGTGCTTTTATATGAATTTATATTGCCGGGCACTGCAAACACCTCCCTGCCCTGTTCTGCAGCCAGTCTTGCGGTAATAAGAGAACCGCTTTTTTTTGCAGCCTCAACCACCACCGTGCCCAGGCTCATACCGGATATAATCCTGTTGCGCGCCGGGAAATTGTAACTATTGGGCTCTTCATTCACAGGCAGTTCTGAAACAATTGTTCCGTTTTGGGAAATGTCAAAATAAAGTTTCCGGTTTTCCCGCGGATAAATAACTGAAAGGCCGCTTCCAAGCACGGCTGTGGTAGTACCGCCAGCATCCAGGGCCCCCTGGTGAGCTGCGGAATCAATGCCCCGGGCAAGGCCGCTTATGATTACAAAACCCATGCGGGCAAGATCCGCACTCAGGCGTCGTGCCATTGAAATGCCGTAACGGGTGGGATTGCGTGTGCCTACAATGGCAATTGCGGGTTCATCACTCAACTGCTGGCCAAAGGTGTACAAATATGGAGGCGGGTCACAAATCTGGGATAGCCTGGCGGGATATTCTACATTGTTTAGTGCAATAACGCGGTATTCGTGCCGGCGGCATCGGCCTATTTCCTTTTTTGCCCAATCAGTCTGCGGACCGCACACAAGGGCTTCAACGCTCTTGCGGCTTATGCCGTCAACACTCATCAGCTCGGCCCGGCTGGCACAAAAAACCTTTTCAGGTGATCCGAACCGGTCAATGAGACGTTTGCAGATCAACGGGCCGATACCGGGGGCATGCCGCAAGGCCAGCCACTCACAAAGAGGGTCCTTATGTTGCCCGGGTCTCATGATAGACCATCTGCCGCCATTTTTACAAGCCTGCCGCCAATACGGCTAAGCAGCTTCGTTTGCCGGTGGCCGGGAAGTTTGAAATCCGCCTCCTTCCATAAAAAGCAGAATCGGGCTTGCCACAAAAACAGAGGAGTAGGTGCCTACCAAAACGCCCACAATCATGGCAAAAGCAAAATCGTGGATAATATCCCCGCCTAAAAAAAACAAACAAAGCAAAACAATGAGAGTGGTGCTTGAAGTCAGTATGGTACGGCTCAAAGTCTCGTTTATGCTTCTGTTGATATTGCCCTCCACACTGCTGCGGCTGTATCTTCGCAGGTTTTCCCGGATCCGGTCAAAAACGATAATGGTATCATTGAGCGAATAGCCTATAATGGTCAGAAGCGCGGCCACTATGGGCAGGGAAAACTCCTT
>JAABTZ010000027.1 GCA_011389605.1 Desulfobacteraceae bacterium | reverse complement strand
GCCCAGCAGGGTGAAAACACCCACGGTTATGGTAACATCATGGATCAGGGCAACAGTTGCCCCCATGGCAAAGCGCAGGTGCAGCTGATAGAACAAAACCAGGCTGACAATTACGGCAATCAGGATCAAAAACGGGATGCTCACGTTAAACAAAGAGAAAAGGTATACAGCCCCAATCAAGGCTCCTGCGGTTACGCCGCTTATCATCCATTTCATTTCAAACCGGCCTGAAATATAAATTGTGATAAAAAGCAGGGCGTAAAAAAGGGCAAACAAAGCCTTTTCCCGAAGGGTTTGCCCAACCTGGGGTCCCACCATTTCCACCCTGCGGATTTCAGGTTCCGCGCCTGTGGCAGACACCATGGATTCGGTTATCTGCAGGGAAAAATCTTCTCCGGTGGACACTGCCTCATTGGCCCGGATCAGGTATTCATTGTGCTCTGCTGCTCCAAAACGCTGCACTGCAGAGCCTCCAATACCAATATTGTCCAGGCCGGTTTTAATATCTGCAATTTCTACGGACTGTTCAAACTGTATCTGAACAATCGTGCCCCCCGCAAAATCAATGCCAAACCTGGGCCCTCCGTAAATCAACAGCGTAAAGAGGCTCAGCAGAAGCAAAAGAGCAGACACTCCGTAGCCCAGGTATCGCCTGCCTATGAAATCTATATTGATACCGGGTTTGATGATCTCCATGAAAAAAATCCTTATATGCTGAGGGTTTTCACACGCCGGACGCTGTAAAAATAATCAAAAACAAGCCGGCAGGCAAACAGGGCTGTAAACAGACTGGCCAGAACGCCAAGGCTTAATGTCACTGCAAAACCTTTGACCGGGCCGGTGCCGAACTGATACAAAACCAGGGCTGCGATCAGTGTTGTTACGTTGGCATCAAGAACCGCCACTGAAGCCCGGTCAAACCCCGCGGCCACCGCAGAAGCCGGCGACTTGCCCAGCCGTTGTTCTTCGCGGATCCGTTCAAAAATAATCACATTGGCATCAACGGCCATACCGATGGTCAGAATAATTCCTGCAATTCCCGGAAGGGTCAGGGTTGCCCCGAAAGCAGCCAGTCCCGCGGCAATCAGTAAAATGTTTGCCACCAGGGCCATATTGGCAATCATGCCTGCAAACTGATAGTAAACTACCATGAAGATTAACACCAGAACCCCTCCCACGGCCATTGAAATCAGCCCGGTCCTAATGGAGTCGTGGCCCAGGGACGGGCCTACGGTTCTTTCTTCAATAATTTCCACAGGGGCGGGAAGAGCACCGGCCCGCAAGACAATAGCCAGATCGTGGGCTTCCTGCATTGTAAAATTTCCGGTGATCCTGGCTGTTCCGCCGCCGATTTTCTCCTGAATCACCGGTGCGGAATAAACATTGCTGTCCAGAACTATTGCCAGGCGTTTTTTGACGTTCTCACCGGTTATTCTCTCAAAAATCCGGGCTCCCCTGCGATCAAAATCAATGGTGACATAGGGTTCGTTAAACTGCGAGTCAATCTGGACCCTGGCGTCTTGAAGGTATGCCCCTGTAAGCAGGGTGCTTTTTTTAACCAGATAGGCAGTGCGCTGGCCTCCGGGCACATCACTGCTTTCATACAGAATCTCACTTCCCGGAGGCACCTGTCCTTCAAGGGCCCGTTGCAGGCTGTTGTCCTCGTCGAGCAGTTTAAATTCGAGCTGGGCAGTTCTGCCGATAAGATCCTTGGCCCTGTCTGTATCGGTTATACCCGGCAGCTGGATTAAAATGCGACGATCCCCCTGAACCCTTATATCCGGCTCACTGACTCCAAACTGATCGATACGGTTGCGGATGGTCTCAAGGGCCTGTTCCACTGCCTGGTCCCGTATCTGTTTTGCCCGCTCCTCTGCAATGGCAATTTCCAAGACAGCTTCGTTTTGCTTTCGGGAAGTGGATCTGATGGCTGCCTCGTCAAAATCATTTTCAATAAGATCCTGGAGTTTTTCAAGATCTGCAGGATCCCGCAGGCGGATCACAAGAGCCGAATCGCCGGAAAGTTCCATTGTACTGCTGATTCTCTCCTTGCGCAGCACGGAGCGCAGCTCGCCCTGTATCCGTTCAAGCGTGCTTTCCACGGCTTTCTGCGTTTCCACCTCCAGGGCCAGATGCATTCCGCCCTGAAGATCAAGACCAAGATTGATCTGCTTATACGGCCAGACCCCGGACTTAAACGTCGGCACCACATACACCAGTGCCACAAGCAAAATGCCCAGCACCAACACCACGCGCCACCTATAGCCTTTCAATGCAAACACCCTTTCGTTTCTGTGTGCGTTGGAACCCGAAAAACGAAAATCAGGAAACCGGAATAAGCCGCCACCGGTAAACAGGTGAACTTATTCTCACGACAAACTGTGAAATAAAAGACGGGATACCACCCCGGCTTAAGTTTTAAAACCCGCTGGCATCCAGCGGGTCTGCGAAAATACAACCACAAAAATGTCTTGATATCATCAGCTGATTCTAAAAATCAAGCATTCCTGTTAATTTTTCTGATCATCGGCTGACGAGGACTGGCTTGTCATGGCCGCAATACTGCCCCGGGTGACCTTGACGCGGACTTTGTCGGCGATCTCCACTGTGGCAGAGGCATCATCTAAGGATGTAATGGTGCCATGGATGCCGCCGCTGGTAATTACCCGGTCGCCTTTTCTCAGACTGGAAATCATCTCCTGGTGTGCCTTGGCCTTTTTCTGCTGGGGGCGGATGAGCAGGAAATAAAAAATCACAAACATCAAAATTATGGGCAAAAAC
>JAABTZ010000279.1 GCA_011389605.1 Desulfobacteraceae bacterium | reverse complement strand
CCTGCTTAAGTGGCCGGTGCCAATGGTATTCCACAAACCCGCTGCCGCTTGTCTGAACCAATTCTGTAAAAACGAGAAAAAAATGCCGCTTTTCATTTTCAAATCTTGTCTTTTTGCCGTCGAGCCCGGCTTGCATGCTCACTGCGGTAATATATGTATCGTCATCCATGATACGGCCTTCAAGCTCAGGGGCGGCAGGATGTAAAATCACGCGGGGATAGGGCCGGGTGGTATCGTTTATCCATATGTACCCGTTTTCCTCAAAGCGCATATGGCGTATGTGGTCAATAACAGCCTGCTGTGCCATGGTTTCGGTGATCTCGCCGCTTTCAGCCTGGAGCCGGTAATTTTCAACCATGTTACAGACCGAATCCACCAGATTCTTTGCCGCCGTTTTCCTGGAGTCCATCAGGGCATCCTGTATTACCGGAAAAATAAAGGCAAACAAGAAAATCAAAAACAAGGCAATTATGCAGAAGGCAATAGCCAGGATTCTTGCAGAGGTTTTTTCCAGGATTTTTCCCAAAAAGGACATGGTGCTCCGGATGGATTAATTTTAATTGACGGCTTTGTGATAAGTAAGAGATTTTGAAACGTTGAGTCTAAGTGTCACTAAAAATCGTTTCGGATGAAAAATTGATTTGTTAAGTTCAAATACCGCATATGAAAGCTTTTCGACTATAAGAACAACATAACCGATTAAACCATTAAATTAAACCCGCTATCAGATATATTTCAAAAACTGACGTCTTTTTTTTACGAAGCCCTCAAAACCGCATGCCAGAACTTACCACCGCACTTTTCTGATGCCAACATGATTTTGTCTGTGCTATACAGGGTAACAATCTTACACTTCAGGCAATACAGGCATAATAAATGAAAATACTTGTTTGCGGCCCATCCTGGGTGGGCGACATGGTCATGGCCCAGAGCCTTTTTATGACCCTTAAAAAATTAAATCCGGGCAGTATATTACATGTACTGGCACAGGGCTGGTCCCTTCCGATTTTATCGCGCATGCCCGAAGTTGACCAGGCTTTTGAACTGCCCGTGGGTCACGGAGAGCTTGGTTTAAAAAAAAGGTATCAAATCGGCCGGCAGCTGGCTGGCAATTGCTATGATCAGGCAATTGTGGTTCCGCGCTCGATCAAGCCAGCTTTGGCGCCGTTTTTTGCCGGGATCCCGATTCGTACCGGATATGCCGGACAAGGCCGTTTTTTTTTGATAAACGATGCACGGAAACTGGATAAAAGCCTGCTGACAATGACAGTCCAGCGCCAGGTAGCCCTGGGCTGTCCAAAGGACTCTTTTCAGCCGCCTGCCATAATCCCCCGGCCGCATTTAATCGTTGACAAAGCAAATCAAAAACGATTGGTACAAAGGCTGGGGCTGAAAACTGACAGGCCGGTTATTGCTTTTTTTCCGGGAGCTGAATACGGCCCCACCAAGCAGTGGCCCCTTGAAAACTTTAGGAGACTGGCCGCGGATATTGCCGCAAACGGATACCAGGTCTGGATTTTCGGAAGTCCCCAGGATAAAACCTATGGTCAAACCATTGCACAAGGTGATAGTGCTTATGTGTATAACCTGGCTGGAAAAACCTCCCTTAATGATGCCATTGACCTTATTGCTGTTTCTGAGATTGCAGTGACCAATGATTCAGGTCTCATGCACATTGCTGCAGCCGTTGGCGTGCATGTGGAGGCCATCTATGGCTCCACCACCCCGGACTACACCCCTCCGTTGACTGAACGCAAGAACATCCACTATCTCGGGCTTGACTGTTCCCCGTGTTTTAAACGCAAATGCCCCCTGGGCCATTTCAACTGCATGGATCAGATTACCGCCTCTGATTTGATGGCCTCTGTGGCCCGTGTGACCGAAAAATAGGGTTTTCATTAGCTTGACATGAAAGGCCATTGCATCATATTTGATGGCTTCGTAAAAAGCAAATCTGTAAGCTCCCTGGCTGATCGGCGGCACGGAAAAAAAGCTTCCTCGCTCCAGGAGCCTTTTAGAGCCTCAATTTCCGCTCGGAAACCCACTTTTCCGCCCCGCCGTCAGAGCAACGAGGTGCAATTTCGTCAGAACGCAAAAAAAAAATGATTTCCCTGGAAGTCCTAAAACTGCTATAATTGCCAAACAATAAAGAAATAACTTCTTGATTTTACTTAACACTTAATCACTTAAAACTTAACACTGCCTGTAAAAACCGGAAGCGTAGCATAACGGATATCATGAAAATTGCAATCATCGGGGCCGGAAGAAACAAAAACGGCATCGGGCCCTATATCGCAAAATATATTCACAAAACCCGGGCAAAGGTGACTGCCGTACTTGGAACCACGGCGGCATCTTCCCAAGCAGCTGCCGGCAATCTTTGCAGATTCGGCATTGCAGCCAGGGCATACACGGACTTTGATTGTATGGTAAAAGCGGAAAAACCCGATGCCATTGTCATTGCCTCGCCCATGGGCACCCATTGCAAATACCTTTGCAAATCCGTTGATTCCGGCATGCATGTATTTTGCGAAAAACCATTTATATGGCATAAAAACCCGGCCATGGATCCGGCCGACCTGCTGGATAAGATTTTTGACAAGGCCGGAGTCCGTAAAGTAAAAATTGCAATGAACTGCCAATGGGTTTTTTCAATTCCGTTTTATGAAAGACTGTGCGGTCCTGTTGATAAAAAAAGCGTCAAAGCATTCTGGATGCGCCTTTCTCCTTCAGCCCCCGGGCTTGAAGCAATTCCTGATTCCGTGCCCCATGCTCTGAGCCTTCTTTTTGCAGCCCTGGGAAAAGGTGACATAAGTAATTTTTCCACGGAAAACAGTCACGAAAAATCAATTTTGCGTTTTTCATATGATTTTTCAGCCGGCAGCTGCATGTCGTGCATCGAACTTGTACCCTCCACAGCCCAGCCCCGGGAGTTTGCCTATGGATTTGACAGCAGAATTGTCTTTCGAAAACTTGATATGAATAACTATAATATCTTTTTTGCCCATGATAAAAAAACCATAAGAATTGATGATCCGCTTGAATTGTCCGTAAGCGATTTTATCCGTTCTGCAGACCACGACACCCAGCCGCTGGTGGGACGAGACCATATTTATCAAAACGTAAGCCTGCTGCAAAAAATATATAACTTTAGCTGATGGCACCGTAAAAAAGTTCAAGATCAAGGCGCGCAAAATCCAGAGGAATGCAGCGTACTTAGCTGTACGTGAAATTCCGAGAAATCGCGTGCAACGCAGATATTGGACTTTTTACGAAGCCGTAAAGTTTAAACAATCTGAGGAAATACAATGAATCAGCCCAAACACAAGGAACACGATTTCAGTGCAAAACTCCGGCAGTCATCGGTCATAAACGATTTGCAAAAATATGTCACATGGCGGCGCGAAACCATGGCTGGAAGCACAGAACCCATGCCCGGCATGGCTCCGAAATCCATTAACCTGGATTTGACAACTGCCTGCAATTTTTCCTGCCCCCACTGCGTTGATTCGGAGATAACAAACACGGGACACGCCCTTAAGGCAGAAGAAGTCAGGCAGAGCATAGACACGCTTAAATCAAAGGGGCTTTTATCGGTTATCCTTCTTGGCGGAGGTGAGCCTACCCTGTACAAAAACTTCGGGGAAATCGTTGAATACATAAAAAGCAGGGGTCTTCAGCTCGGCGTTGTCACCAACGCTTCAAGGCTTTCAAAAATAAAGGATGTGGCATCCCTGTTTGGCAAACATGACTGGATCAGGCTGTCTCTTGATGCAGCCACACAGAATACTTTTGACAAGCTTCACCGTCCGAAAAAAGATGTACTGCTAAAAGACATCCTTAAGGGAGCAAAAGAACTTAAGGTGATAAATCCTGATATTTCCCTGGGATATTCCTTTGTTATCATGTGGGAAGGACTAGAGTTCAAAGGCCGGAGGCTTGAACCTAATTTGCAGGAAATGAGCCTTGCCGTTAAACTGGCAGCAGATCACGGTTTTGACTATATTTCTTTTAAACCCTGCCTGATACGACTTCCTGATCTGCATAAGGAAACTCTGTTAGACAGTGTTGATCGCGAAAACGAAAAACGTATCATCGACAGTGTACAGAATCATCTTAAAAAGGCCTGTGATTCTGCTGCAGACCGGATCAAGGTAATGGAAAGCGTTAATCTGATTGCCATGCTAAATCACCAGACCCATGAATTAAAGCAGCAGCCCGAAACCTGCCACATGCAGATTTTCAATACAGTGGTTGCCCCTGCCGGCATATTTCACTGTCCGGCCTTCCGGGGGGTTGACAGTGCAAAAATCGGGGAGGCAGACGGGTATGCAGGCGAGAAAAGATTTGAGAAGACCTTAAACAACCTTGACCAATCCATACAAACGTTTAACCCAAAAAACGAATGCGACCGGATAGCGTGTTTTTATAACCATGTAAACTGGTGGATGGAAAATTTCATCCACTCTGAGAAAAGCGTTGACCAGATTAAGGAAGCTCAGGATGACAATTTCTTCTTTTGATCCTGCCGCGGGCAGGAATATCCTGACACCTTTCCGGATAAATGCAAAACAAGGCCACCGTTGCATTGAGGTGATCTGCACCAATGTTTTGCGCGTACTACCGGCAAAAAGGCTGGTTTGCTCCGGCACCTGCGGCGGCCACCAGGTGGTTGTCAAAATATTTCTAAACCGAAAGAGGGCGCAAAAACATTGCCTCCGGGAGCAAAAAGGATTGCTTGCCTTAAAAAAGGCAGGCATAGCAGCACCAAAAATTTTGTTTCAGGGACACCTTGATCCCGGTGGCAGCCCTGTGATCATGCTTGAAAAAATTGATCCGGC
>JAABTZ010000278.1 GCA_011389605.1 Desulfobacteraceae bacterium | reverse complement strand
CAGGGTTTCGGATCGCAGAAAAATCATGATTCTAGGCGGGGGGCCCAACCGCATCGGCCAGGGCATCGAGTTTGACTACTGCTGCGTGCACGCATCCTTTGCCTTAAAGGAGATGGGCATTGAAAGCATAATGGTCAATTCCAATCCCGAGACCGTGTCCACCGACTATGACACCTCCGACAAGCTGTATTTCGAGCCCCTGACCCATGAAGATGTGCTTCACATAGTGGAAACAGAAAAGCCCGATGGTGTCATCGTCCAGTTCGGGGGCCAGACTCCCCTTAACCTGGCCATGTCTTTGCTGGAAGCCGGGGTGCCGATTATCGGTACAAGTCCGCAAAGCATTGAGCAGGCCGAAGACCGCAAGCACTTTCAGGCCATGCTAAACAGGCTGGGGCTGGTTCAGCCGGCAAACGGCACGGCCCGTTCTGTTGAAGAGGCCATGCAGGAGGCCGGGCGCATCGGCTATCCCGTCATTGTTCGGCCGTCTTACGTACTGGGCGGCCGGGGCATGAAAATCGTCTACAATGACGAGGAAATGGAAAACTACACCAGGCTGGCCATCGTGGCTTCCCCCGAATACCCGGTTTTAATTGACAAGTTTCTCGAAGACGCCGTGGAAGTGGATGTGGATGCAATATGTGACAGTCAGATCACGGTAATCGGCGGGATCATGGAGCATATCGAGGCCGCAGGGGTCCATTCGGGCGATTCTGCCTGCGTGCTGCCGCCCTATTCACTCAAAGCCGGAGAAACTGAAGAAATCGTTTCAGCCACCTGCGCCATGGCAAAGGAGTTAAACGTCATCGGTCTGATGAACGTGCAGTATGCAATCAAGGACGGACGTCTCTACGTGCTGGAGGTCAACCCCAGGGCCTCGCGCACTGTTCCTTTTGTGAGCAAGGCCACGGGAGTGCCCCTGGCCAGGATCGCCACCATGGTCATGGCCGGAAAAACACTGTCCGAACTGGGGTTTACCCGGCAGGTGCACCCTGCCCATATCTCAGTCAAGGAAGCCGTGCTTCCCTTTGACCGTTTTCCGGACGTGGATACGCTTCTGGGCCCCGAGATGAAATCCACAGGCGAGGTCATGGGCATTGACACGGATTTCGGCCGGGCCTATGCCAAAAGCCAGATTGCCGCCGGTCAGCATCTGCCAGGTAATGGTGCGGTGTTTATCAGCGTGCAGGACAGCGATAAAAATGGCGTGCTTTCCGTGGCCAGACAACTTGCAGATATCGGATTTGCGATTTTTGCCACCCGGGGTACTTGCGCCTTTTTTGCCGAACACGGAGTTGATGCAAGCGTTATCAACAAAGTTTCAGCAGGCAGGCCTCACGTGGTGGATGCCATCATGAACCGGGAAATCCAGCTGGTGATCAACACCGGCACGGGCGACCGGACCCGGCGTGACGGGTATCTGATTCGAAGGGCAGCTTTGAAGTTCAACATCCCCTATGCAACCACCATCGCCTGTGCCCGGGCCATGGGCACAGGCATTGCCGCCCTGAAGCAAAAAGCCCTGACAGCAGTTCCCTTGCAGGACTATCATCACTGAAAGTGAATTCATGAAATGAATCCTATTTATCCAATCGATCCCCGCCCGAGGGAAGCCTGCGGGATTTTCGGCATCCACCGTCACCCCGAGGCCGCCCGCCTTGCCTATTTCGGCTTATACGCCCTCCAGCACCGGGGCCAGGAAAGCGCGGGAATTGCAGTTGTAAGAGATGAGCACATTGATTGTCACAAGGGCATGGGCCTGGTTCATGACGTGTTTGATGACGCGATCCTGGAGCGACTGGCCTGCGACTGCAGCGCCATCGGCCATGTGCGGTATTCCACCACCGGCGATTCTGTCATCGGAAACGCCCAGCCCTTTGTGGTCAATCACCGGGGCAGATCCTACGCAGTGGCCCACAATGGCAACCTGGTCAATGCGCATACCTTGAAACAGCAACTGGAGGAAGACGGCTCGATTTTCCAGACCACCATGGACAGCGAGGTGTTTTTGCACCTGTTTGTCAAAAGCCTCAAGCATGGATTCGAACAGGCGCTTGTCAACAGCGTGACCCGGCTGAAGGGGGCCTACAGCTTTGTGGTGCTCACCAGCCGGGGTGAGGTGGTGGGCATAAAGGATCCCAACGGATTTAGGCCCCTTTGCCTTGGAAAACTGCACGGCCACTATGTTCTTGCCTCGGAGACCTGCGCCCTGGATCTGCTGGAGGCGCAATTCGTGCGTGAGCTGGAGCCGGGCGAGATAGTGATTATTGATGACTGCGGGGTTCGAAGTCTTTTTCCCCATGAAAGCACCCGCCGTACCTTCTGCATTTTTGAATACATTTATTTTGCCCGGCCTGACAGCACCATTTACGGCAAAAACGTTTATCTTACCCGCAAAGCCAACGGCCGGCAGCTGGCCAAAGAAGCGCCTGTGGAAGCAGACCTTGTGATGCCGTTTCCGGATTCCGGCAATTATGCGGCCCTGGGATATGCCGAGCAATCCGGCATACCATTTGACCTTGGCATGATCCGCAATCATTACGTTGGCCGCACATTTATTCAGCCCACACAGACCATGCGGGATTTCGGGGTACGAATGAAGTTAAACCCGGTAAAGGAACTGCTGGCAGGAAAAGATATAATAATTATTGAAGACTCCATTATCCGGGGTACTACGGCCCGAACCAGGGTCAAGGCTCTGCGGGAGCTTGGAGTAAAGAAAGTGCACATGCGCATCAGCTGCCCTCCTCACATATACCCCTGCCATTATGGCATTGATTTTTCCACCAAGGGGGAATTGATTGCCGCCAGCAAAACCGTTTCCGAACTTAGCGATTTTCTTTGTCTTGATTCCCTTCATTACCTGAGCCTGGAGGGCCTTCTGGAGTCCACCGGCGTGGAGTCTGCTGAAAATCAATTCTGCAAGGCTTGCTTTGACGGGTGTTATCCGGTATTGTTTGACCAGAGCCTGACAAAGGACTGTATGAAAAGCCGATAGGGGAACTTGCCCATGATTGAGTCCAAGTACCTCAAGGATAATGTCCAAAACATTCAGCGTCTAATGGCAATTCCGGGGTTAAAGGATTTTGAAACCCGAAACCTTGCAAAGCTGCTTAGGTTAAGCAAGATCCGGCAATACGAAAACCGCGAGCTCATCATCCGGGAAGGCGACAATGATCCCTGGCTTTATTTTTTGCTCTCCGGTCAGCTCAGGATTGAAAAACAAGGAGTGGAAATAGGTCACATCAGGGAGGTCGGCGAGATTTTCGGTGAAATGCGCATTGTCGACAGCCTGACACGCTCGGCATCCGTGTATGCCGTGGGCGATACAATCTGTCTGTGTGTTGATACCTCGGCAAAAGGACGTTTGTCAGATGCAGACGACCGGGATGAGCGGCTTGATTTTCTTTTGCTGCTTTACCGGATTTTTGCCGAATACATGTCCATCCGGCTGCGGGCTACCAACGAGGAACTGACCAGGGCCAAAAAAAAGCTCGAAACCTTGACAGCTTCGTAAAAAGTCCAATATCTGGTTACCTGCGATTTCTGAAGAATTTCACGTACGGCTAAGTACGCTGCATTTTTCAAAATCGCGCAAGCCTTGATCTTGAACTTTTTACAAAGCCGTCTAAGAAAGACTTTTTACGAATGCATCACCTCTGCAAAATGAAAAAAACAGTTGCTTTTGCAAAAAATGCGGTAAACGTATTTTTTCACATCACCACCCGGTGCAATCTCAAATGCGCTCACTGCTACATTAATTTCGCCCAGCACGGACAACTCACCCTGCCGGCTGAGACTGTGAGCCAATGGCTTTCGTTTTTCTCCAAGCCCGGCAAGGATGCCAATCTTGTTTTGCTGGGCGGAGAGCCCACCTTGCACCCCCAATTGCCTGAGATTATAAGGGCGGCCCGCAACATGGGTTACGGGTCGGTTACCATTGACACCAACGGATACCTTTTTCATGACATCTTAGACAAGGTCGCCCCGACAGATGTGGATTATTTCAGCTTCAGTCTGGACGGACCAGATCCGGAGACAAATGACGCCATCCGGGGATGCGGCTGCTATGAGGCCTGCACCCGGGGCATAAAAAGGGCTGTGGAAAAGGGTTTTTCCACAAGCGTCATTTATACAGTCAGCCGGCAGAATCTGCACAAGCTTTCGGAAATGCCCGCGCTTTTAAAAGACCTGGGTGTTAATCGTTTTTTTATCCAGGTCATCGGCATCCGGGGCCGCTCGGCCAAAGCAGGCCAAGATGCCCTGCAGCTCACCCGCCTCCAGTGGGAAGAAAATGTGCCGCCGGTGGCACAGGCGGTCTCAAATGCAGGAATTTCTGTCACCTACCCTAAAGTATTTCTGGAGCCCGACGATATATTTGAATGTGCGGGAAATGTTGCGGAAAATTATTTTATTTTCCCCAACGGCCGGGTCTACCGGTGCCCTTTGTGTGAGGATTATCCCCTGCACAGCCTGGAGATCGGCGCCAGGGGACTTGTTTTAACCCCGAAAATTAACGAGGCTGATCTTTTTTCCCTTAATATCGCCGAAGGCTGCGTGATCAACAAGCTGGTCCAGGGCGGCAACATCGACTATGACCAGCAGGGACAACCCCTGTGGCAGGTTGCATGCTGCCTGCTCAAGGAGGAAATTTCTGCGGATTGAAAAATTTGGAAACCCATGGAAAGGCAAATGCCTTGAAATCAGATGATAGTTTTATTTGCCTGACCCTGCCAGCCCAAACTCACTGGACCCCCCTGGTACAGTCTGCGGCTGAAAACTGCGCCCGTGTATTTAGCATGCCGGAGAAAAAAAGCCTGCGCCTTGCCATGAGCATGGAAGAAATACTGTCCCATCTGGCTGAAG
>JAABTZ010000277.1 GCA_011389605.1 Desulfobacteraceae bacterium | reverse complement strand
ACGTCAAAAGCAAGTTCCTTATTCCTTATTCCTATAGCAAAAATTGAACCCCTATGGCACGAATTTGCAGGGATCGAAAAACCAGAATACGGAACTGCAAGCAGTTTTTTACAAAATGGAAAAAAAGCTGGCAGGCCGGAGATATATTTTGCAAAACAGCCAGCGTGGCCAACGGCCACTTTCTCCAGTCAAAAACCGATTCCGGCCAGCGGCCTTTCTGAAAAACAAACGGGCACAAATATTGCTTGTCTAACCAAAAATAAACAGGTTTTAAACCAAGCCGTCTGCAAGTACTCCGGCACCAAAAAACTTCACCCAACATAAAAAGGGAGGGAATGCCATGAGCGAAAAAAAGACAAAGGATAACCAGAAACTGTCAAGGCGTGGATTTTTAAAAACATCAGGCGGGGCCGCCCTTGCAGGTATCGCCGCAGGAAGCTTTTTTTCCGTGACTCCCAAGGCGTTTGGTTCCGGCATGCCTGAAAAATGGGATGAACAATTTGATGTGGTCATTGTCGGAAGCGGCTTTGCCGGCCTGGCAGCGGCCATTGAGGCCAAACAGGCAGGGAGCTCCGTGCTGGTGTTAGAAAAAATGCGTGTACCCGGTGGAAACTCGATTATAAACGGCGGTGTATTTGCAGTTGCCGGATGCCAGAAGCAAAAAGATCAGGGTATAGAAGATTCTCCGGAGCTTATGCTGTCAGATATGCTGAAAGCCGGGCTTAATCTCAACCATGTCAATCTTGCCAAAATGGTGGCTGAAAAATCAAGACAAGCAGTGGAATGGACCCAGAGCCTGGGAGTAGAATACAAAGAAAGCGTCGTTCATCTTGGAGGCCACAGCGTACCCCGCAGCTGGTCTACACATAACAGCAGCGGATCGGCCATTGTGCAAAAACAGCTCGAAAAGGTAAAGAGCCTTGGTGTTGAAATCCGATTGCAAAGCTTTTTGACATCTATAATCCAGGATTCTGAAGGAAGGGTCGCCGGGGTAAAAATCCATGAGAGATACCGTTACCCGGATGAAACAACCGGAACAGTAAAGCATATTAAGGCCAAAAATGCCCTGGTGCTCGCATCCGGAGGTTTTTCAGCAGACAAATATTTCCGGACTCTCCAAAACCCCACACTCACAGAAAAAGTTGACACCACAAACCAGCCCGGTGCAACTGCCGAGGTTCTGCTCGAAGCACTCAGGATTGGTGCCACTCCGGTACAGATTTCATGGATCCAGCTGGGTCCATGGACAAGCCCGGATGAAAAGGGCATGGGCACAGGCTACGTGTTTAATGCAATGGCGGGTTTTGTAGAAGGTGTCATGGTGGATCCTGAAACCGGAAAACGCTTTATAAACGAACTGGCAGACCGGAAAATCCGTTCAGACGCAATTCTCAAAACCGGCCATCCTGCGGTTACCATTGCAGACAGCAAAGGCATCGGAGGCGTTCACAACCTGGACCGGTCCCTTGAAAAAGGTGTTGTCAAAAAATTTGATACTCTTGAGGCCCTGGCAGCCGAATATAAAATCCCTGCCCAGGAACTGAAAGAAACCGTTGAAACCTGGAACAGCTATGTCAAAAACGGAAAAGACCAGGACTTTGACCGCTACATGCAAAAGGATCAGAAACCCATTGAAACAGGACCCTTTTACGCATGCCGGTGCTGGCCAAAGGTGCACCACACCATGGGAGGGCTTCAGATCAACGAAAACTCCCAGGTCATAGGCCTTAACCGAAAACCCATTGCCGGCCTTTATGCGGCAGGAGAGGTCGCCGGCGGAATTCACGGAGCTGTAAGACTTGGAAGCTGCGCTGTTACCGATTGCATTGTTTTCGGGAGGATTGCCGGGCAAAACGCCGCAAAGGCTTAAAAACCGTTTTTTTCAGCTACCGATGCATGCCTGCCTGACGATGCGGCATCCATTACCGAAAAATTCAACTTAAGCAAGGTGTTCTAATGAAAATAAGTCTGACCCGCTTAATACCCGGAAAAAAATGCCGCAGGCACACTGCCGTAATTGTAAAAAACACACTTGTGGTTCTGGGAATTCTTCTTTCAGGCAGTGCGTTTGCATCAGATAATCCCGAACTGGATGCAAGTGCCCGGGGCGGTGAATGCCAGGCATGCCACAAGCAGGCTGTACTTCCGGAAGGCCATGCAGAAACAAAAGAAATGAAAACAGCCCAATGCATGACTTGCCATAAGGAAGACAGCCCGGGGCTTTTCAGCAGACTTCCCTTAAGCCACAGACATTTGACCGACGGAATATCATGTGGGGACTGCCATGGAAATGCCGATCCTCCGGTCTTTGTTGATAAAAATACCTGTATGCAGTGTCATTCTCCGGAGGCACTTGTGGAAGCAACCAGCAATACTCATCCGGCAAATCCCCATGATTCACACTACGGCCCGGAGCTGGACTGTGATCTTTGCCATCACGTGCATGTTCCTTCGGAAAATTTCTGCAACCAATGTCATGAATTTGAATTTATTGTTCCATCTCCGATCATAAAGGACTCATGAAAAATCTAAGATTTTTACCATTGACAGGCCTGTACCTGCATAATAATATCTGCGTAACTACTTAATCAAATGGAGGATGGATGCCAACTGCGAAAAATGCAGCCCGGATATTCAAGGTTTTGTCTGTGGATACACGGGTGCGGATAATTGAGCTGCTCAAAAACCGCAGTCTGTGTGTAAACGCAATGGCCAAATCATTGAATATCTCGCCTGCGGCCGTGTCCCAGCATTTGCGGATACTGCGGGACACAGACATAGTGGTAGCCGAAAAACGCGGTTATTTCGTCCACTACCGGGTCAATGAAAAAACATTGGCCAAATGGCAGAAAACCGCAAACCATCTGCTGGACCCAAACCCGGCAAAACCCTTTACTATCGCCGGGTCATTAAAGAATCCAGACTCAAACAAAGGAGGCTTGTCATGAATCAAAACAACAATTGCTGCTGCCAGAAACCGGAGCTTTTAAAAGACGCACCGGAAAAATGCACCACCGAACAGATCCGCATCTGCCACGGAGACGTGGGCAACCATCCCTGCACGTGCAACACTTCAAAACCGGGATCAAACCCGAATAAAGATGAAAAATAAGCTTTAGGCGCTGCTGCCATGAACATCTCTGCTGCCCTTTTTGCGGCCATATTTTTCATCTCGTTTCTGCTCACCATGGTGGGGTTGGGAGGCGGGCTTATATTTTCCCCACTTTTTGTGATCCTGGGATTTACAAAAAGCGCGGCGGCTTCCGCCTCCCTGTTTTTAAACCTGGTGGCGGCCGGATCAGCAGCATACGCGTATGCGCGCAAAAAGATGGTGGATTTCTCCCTTTCCATACCCCTGATCGTGTCCTCGGCCATAGCCGCACCCGTGGGCTCCTGGCTCAACGTCCGGATCGCCATTGGACCGTTTCTTCTGGTCATGGCTGCAGTGCTGGCTGCAGCCGGCCTTCGGATGCTGTTTTCTCCGCAGGGACAAGACGAGCAAAGCCATTTGGCGCCATGGAAAAAAATGGCCGGCGGCATTGTCATCGGCACCTGCATCGGCCTTCTGGGCGGGCTTCTGGGAATCGGCGGGGGCGTGTTTGTGGTGCCGCTGCTCATTTACGTGCTCAAAACTCCCACCAAAATTGCCGCGGCATCATCGACGTTTATCGTGTGCTTTTCTTCGCTGACGGGCTTTCTGGGCTATGTGTCCATGGAAGCCATCAACTGGTGGTTTATCCTGCCTGCGGCAGTTGCCTCTTTTGCCGGGGGCCAGGCCGGGGCCAGGCTGATGAGCACCCGGCTGAGGGGCAAAACCATCCGGGTCTTGTTCAGCCTGGTGCTGTTTGCCTTGTGTGCCAGGCTGTTGCACCAATACTTTGCATAACCGAAAGGAAGCGTGATGTCGGAAAACTTCAGATTCAACCGGCTGGAATTGGCCGGCTCCCTGGGTGATCTGGGAACACTTCTGCCCATTGCCATTGCCATGGTGATCGTAAACGGACTCGATCCCCTGGGTCTGTTTTTGAGCATCGGGATTTTCTTCATTCTGTCGGGGATCTATTTCGGCATTACCGTGCCGGTCCAGCCCATGAAGGTGATTGGCGCCTACGCCATTGCAACGTCTTTGAGTGCGGATCAGATTCTGGCTTCAGCCCTGCTGATGGGGGTATTTCTTTTGATCGTGGGAGCAACCGGGGCCATTGACCTGATCCGCAGAGCCACTCCGCACCCGGTGATCCGGGGGGTCCAGCTGTCCACGGGTGCCCTTCTTATTTCAGGTGGGATCAAATTTATAATAGGCACCTCCCGGTTCCAGGAAATCCAGAATGCGGTGGAACCGCACCTGGCCTTTCAGGCCCTGGGCCCTGTGCCCATCAGCCTTATCATTGGCGGTATAGGCGCGGTGATCACCCTGCTTTTGCTGGACAACAAAAAATTTCCAGCCGGCCTGATTGTTGTGATAGGCGGGCTTGCAGCGGGCCTGGCTTTAGGCGCAAGGGCTGATCTGACAGGCGGCATCGGATTTCACATACCGCAGGTCCTGCCCTTTGGACTGCCTGAAAAAGTTGATTTCACCTTCGCCCTGTTTGCCCTGGTTCTGCCCCAGCTTCCCATGACCCTGGGCAACGCGGTGCTGGCCTACACGGATCTTTCCAAAGAATACTTCGGCGGAAAATCCAGTAAGGTGACCAACCGCAAGGCTTGTATCAGCATGGCACTTGCCAATTTCATGAGCTTTGCCCTGGGCGGAATGCCTCTTTGCCACGGTGCGGGGGGTCTTGCGGCCCATTACCGGTTCGGTGCGCGAACAGCCGGCTCCAATCTCATGATCGGCCTGATTTTCGCCGTTCTGGCCTTGGTGCTGGGAGAAAACATCATCGGC
>JAABTZ010000276.1 GCA_011389605.1 Desulfobacteraceae bacterium | reverse complement strand
ATGCTGCAGATCAGACAGGGAGTCAAAAACATAGCAGACATCCCGTCCTTCACGGGTTATAATGCTGTGGACTTCAGCAGAAAAGGATTCAAACCCGTTTTCAGTTTTCAGATGATAGAGCTGAAGATTCTCCCTTGGCTCCACAAGGGCAACATGGCGGGCAAAACGCATATAAACCACCCGCTCGCCCTTTGACAGGACATTATTGACAAAGGGCGTTACCAGACGCTGATAGTCATCAATGCTGTCAACCTGCCAGACCACATTGTCACCCCGGCGCAGGTGATCGATAATCGTATCCAGGCTATGCCAGCCCGTACTCACATGGGAATAATAAGCCATTGCCTCCGCACCATCTGATTTTGACCTGCATGTTCATGGCTTTTAGCTAAATTGCGTTTTATTATTCTATCTGAATACCACAGAACCCAATGCATGAAAACAGAGTTTGATACCACAGGCATTGGCTGATCGGCGGCGCGAAAAAGGAGTTTCCTCGCTCCAGGAGCCTTCTGGAGCCTCAATTTCCGCTCGGAAACCGCTTTTCCACGCCGCCGTCAGGGCAACGAAGTGCAATTTCGTCATAGCGTAAAAAAGGGATTTCCTTAGAAGTCCAATATCTGCGTTACGCGCAATTTCCGAAGAATTTCACGTACGGCTAAGTAGGCTGCATTCTTCGAAATTGCGCAAGCCTTGATCTTGAACTTTTTGCGGCTCCATCTTAAACTTGACTTTTTATGATTCCGTCAAATATATTTTTCCGCACATGCACATGGATAAAATCTACAACTCGATCTTACAGCCGACCCCGGCTCTACTTATTGCTGAAAGAAAACCAAATGGAATGGATTATTCTGATTTTTGCGGGTCTTTTTGAAACCGGCTGGGCCATTGGTCTAAAGTACACTCAGGGATTTACCCGCCCGTGGCCCAGCCTTTTTACTCTTTTGGCAATGATTGTAAGCGTTTGGCTGCTGGGCATTGCCGTAAAAAGCATTCCGGTGGGGACTGCCTATGCCGTATGGGTTGGCATTGGCGCGGTTGGCACTGTCATCTTGGGCATGGTGCTTTTCTCCGAGCCGGCCGGTGCAGGCCGCATTCTAAGCATCGCCCTGATCATAGCAGGGATCATAGGCCTGAAAATGACCACATTGCCATAAAAAACACCGCCAAAGACCAATTATTTTTACCTGAACAGGGCCTTTAAGGATTAACCCAGTTTAGGTTTTACGGAAGCGGAACCAGAAAAATCGGTTTACTGCTGTGTTTCAAAACGCTTTTACCCGCGCCGCTTCCAATCAGGGACCGCAGCAAGGAACCCCTTTGGTGATAGCCCATGACCACCAGGTCAACGTCTTCTGCAAACTCGGTAATAATCTCTGCTGCATTTCCGTAACGCACTTCAATGGAGTTAATTTCCACGTCCTGGTTGTCCCCGCAAATATTGCAGGATGCATCGTTGCACAAATCCCGCAGGGCATTGCGGATGACGGGGATGGATTTCTGCTTTCCAATCAAGGTGTTTTTAACCTGCTGCTGGCTGTCTTTCCGAATTTTTTCGTAAACTTCCTTGTCCACCAGATGAATCATACGGTTCTGCGTCTCCGATGATCCGTCTTCGATAACGTGGAGCATTGTAACCGATGCCCCCAGCTGCAGGGCCAGCATAACGGTTTGTTCAAAAACAACAATTGAACTTTTTGAAAGATCGGAGGTAAAAAGTATTCTCCGTATGGGATGCGCCATATCAACGTCCTTCACAATGTGTAATCACGGGCTAGGTTGTATGCCCTGATATTTTTTGCATTTTTTGCCTCTTTTACATCATTCCCGGAAGCCAGGTGGCTATTGGCGGGAAAAAAATAACCATAAGCAATACCAGAAGCAAAATTGATACCGGCAAAACAGCGCCCTTGATAACCTTTTGAATGGGAATGCCGCCTATCTGGGACACAATATACAAAACTCCTCCCATGGGCGGTGTGATTAAAGCAAGGTTGACGTTGATCATCAAAATCACCGCAAACCAGATGTTATCCCACCCCATGTGTACCACAACCGGAAACAGCAGCGGTATTGCAAGATACATAAGGGCCAGCACTTCCAGAAACATGCCCAGAAGAAATAAAATAATATTTATCAGCAGCAGCAAAAAAAGCGGATGAAAGTCCTGGGCAACGATAAAGGCAAGAATATCCTGGGGAACACGGCCGAATACAACAGCATGGCCCAAAAGAGCCCCGCCGATGACAATCAGTGCAACCATGGCTGAAACGTTGGCAGCTGACAAAAGGATATTCCACAGTTTTTTAACCGTAAGAGTACGGTAGATCACAAAACCTATAATGATGCAGTATGCCGCGGCAATGGCCGCGGCCTCCGATGCTGTGAAAATACCCAGATAGATCCCGCCAAGAATAATTACCGGCGCCATCAGTCCCCAGAAAGCCTCTTTGAATGCCTTCCAGTGACTGATATCAAGCTTGTCACCATCCCGGGAACCTGGATGATCAGAAGATGCATCAGCCTGAAAATTATCAGAACTGCCGTCACCTGAAGGCATATCTTTTCCGGCTTGGGGATCAACTGCAACCGCAGCTCCAACATGCCTGCCGGCCATGGCTCCGAGTGCAAGCGAATATAAAATGATCAGCAAAAGACCGGGGATCATTCCCGCCATAAATAATTTGGCAATGGACTCATCGGTGAGATATCCGTAAATAATCATCACGATACTCGGGGGGATCACGCTTCCCAGGGACCCGCCGGCAGTAATGGCTGCCGATATAAGCGTATCGGAATACTTAGCCCTTCTAAGCTCGGGAATGGCAATAAGACCCATTGTGGAAGCCGAAACAAAGCTTGAACCTGTCATGGCTGAAAA
>JAABTZ010000275.1 GCA_011389605.1 Desulfobacteraceae bacterium | reverse complement strand
GCCACTGCTGGCAATCGTTGCAACGCCCAGCCCGGATTTCAACCGTCCGAAAAAAACCCTGGCCGCATCAAAAAGCCGCTTGCCCATGCCGGTTTCGGAAATAAGCTGCGCTGCAAAAATAAAAAGGGGGATGGCCACCAGAACACTTGAATCAAGGGATGCGTAAGCCTTTTCAATTCCGATGCCCATTGCCATTTCAAAATCAGCATAAAGGGCCAGCATTCCCAGACCAAGAAAGCCCAGGCCAAAGCCCACGGGCAGGCCGCTGGCCAGCACCATCAGAAAAACAACTATAAATCCGATAATATACAGAGTCATGAATCATCAATCCGTTTGCTGTTACTGCTGAGTTGATCCGGCGCGGGTTAGATCCTGGACAAGCTTCTTGATAAACTGCAGTGAAAGCAAAACGCCTCCCGTGGGCACAAGAAGCCACGGAATCCACAGGGGCACTTCCATCATCCCGGAACTTTTGTCATTGATCATATAGGAAAACCGGACCATCTCCCATCCCTTGACCACAAACACCAGGGAATAGGCCAGTCCCACCATGTTGGTCAGCAGGCGCATTCTTCGCCTGCCTTTCCGGGACAAGCGATCAACAACAATTGTAATAGCGAAATGACTGTCGTTTTTAAGAGCGTATGCTATACCCAGAAAGCCTATGGCCATGCACAAAAATATACTCAACTCCCCGACCCAGAACGTCGGGGAGTTGAATACATAGCGCATGATCACCTCATAGGTGATCATGGCAGTTACTGCGGCCAGACTTACGGCCGCGGCAACACCCCCTGTGCTGGCTGTAAAATCGATCCAGCGGAAAACAAAAGAACTATTTTTGGGCGGTGTTTCCATGGCAGGTTTCTACTCCACATCCATATCCAGGTTCAGCTTCAAAAGGCGCTTGGCGGTATCGCCATGCTCCTGAGCCCATTCAATCCATACCGGGCGGGCGATTTTCTTGATTTTATCGCGCTCTTCTTCCGGAAATACTGTTACAGTCGCTCCTTCATTTTTCATTTCCCCCATAAACTTCTGCTCCCAGCCCTTGCTGGCCTGCAGGGTCTGCATGCCGGCCTTATGCCCCTCTTCGAGCATGAGCTGACGGACATCTTCAGGCAGTTTGTTCCAGGTTTCAAGATTTGCGCAGACCAGGATAAGTCCATAGCCTATATCAACTTTTGTGAAATAGGGAGCGACCTCGTGGCTTCGCTGGAAATATCCACCAACCGTGGAATTGGCATTTGCATCTGCAACGCCCCGCCTAAGAGCCATATACTGTTCATCCTGGGGAATGGAAGTATCGGGAGCAGCGCCAAGACGGTTCATAATCCTGGAAAACATGGGACTGGCGGACAAAATGCGCAAGCCTTTGAAATCTTCTACTGTTTCAAGATTTTTCTTGTTTGAAAACACCTGAATCCCATCAAGAAAGCTTACATAAACCAGTTTCAGATTGCGTTTTTTCAGTTCTTCTTCAATTATTTCAAGGGATTCGCCTTTGTATGCCCCTGCAATCTCATCAACGGAGTCAAAGGCAAAGGGCAGATACGCCCCCTGCAGCATGGGAATCATTCCAAGCATGGCCGGCTGCAGCACCACGCCAAGATCTGCAGATCCTCTTGCCACTGCACGGTGCATATCACCGGGGCCATAGAGCTGGCCTCCCGGATAATCTTTAATCACAACCTTGCCGGCAGCTTTTTCATTGATGGTCTCGATCCAGGCCTGCCTTGCCACTGCCACGTAATGACTGGTCGGTCCCCAGGATGCAAGTTTGAGGACCTGCTCCTTTGCCCCTGCCTCAACGGGTATCCACGCCGTTGTTACAGCCAGAATCCAACATGCCAAAAGAATAACCCTGCTTTTCATTCTTCCTCCCATCAAGATATGATTTACAAAAATAAAAACACGAATCCATCTGCACTTAAAAGCATTGCCCTGCAATAGTTAGCCCGCCTCTTATATTCAATGGAACCCGGAAACAC
>JAABTZ010000274.1 GCA_011389605.1 Desulfobacteraceae bacterium | reverse complement strand
TACAAATCTTCTGCCAGGCCAGTGGCCCTAAAAAAACAACAAAAAAGCCCCCGAAACATCTTTGTTTCCGGGGCTTTTTGGATTATTTGAAACCTGCTTGGGATGTTGTTTGGTGGGCCCACCAGGATTCGAACCTGGGACCGACCGGTTATGAGCCGGTGGCTCTTCCAGCTGAGCTATGGGCCCTTTAAGGGATTTGCCGGAGCGTGCGGATCTGGCATCCGCCTGTTGCAATACTTAAGGCAAATTGTTTACCTACCGGCTCATCCTTTTTTTGTCAAGGAGTTATTCGGTTTCAGCAAACTCCACTCCGGTGTCAGGACTCAATGAAATACTTAAGCTTGCGGCTCCGGGTGGGATGCCGAAGCTTGCGCAGGGCCTTGGCCTCAATCTGCCGTATGCGCTCCCGGGTTACATCAAAGTCATTGCCAACTTCTTCCAGGGTATGATCTGATTTTTCCCCGATGCCAAAACGCATGCGCAGCACTTTTTCCTCCCTGGGAGTCAGCGTGGCCAGGACCTTTCGGGTCTGCTCGGATAAATTGAGATTAACTGCTGCATCCGAAGGTGACATAAAAGTCTTGTCTTCGATAAAATCGCCCAGGTGGCTGTCGTCTTCTTCGCCTATGGGAGTTTCAAGAGAGATGGGCTCCCTTGCAATCCTTAAGACCTTGCGGACCTTATCAATGGGAACCTCCATTTTTTCGGCAATTTCCTCGGGTGTGGGCTCCCTGCCCATCTCCTGGACCAGGTAACGGGAAGTACGGATCAACTTGTTTATGGTCTCTATCATGTGCACCGGAATCCTTATGGTGCGTGCCTGATCCGCGATTGCCCGGGTAATGGCCTGGCGAATCCACCAGGTGGCATAAGTGGAAAATTTATATCCCCGCCGGTATTCAAACTTGTCAACCGCCTTCATCAGGCCGATATTGCCTTCCTGGATCAAATCCAGAAACTGCAGGCCCCGGTTGGTATATTTCTTGGCGATGCTGACCACCAGCCGCAGGTTTGCCTGGACCAGCTCCCCCTTGGCGTCTTTTGCCCTTTGATGGCCTTCCTCGATTCTTGCCATGATTCTTTTCAGGCCCCGGGCAGAAGCCTTGATCTCACGTTCCCTCATCTCTGCCTGGGTGTGGAGTTTTTTTAAATCCTCAAACAAGTGTGCCACCTCCTCGCTGCCGTATACCGAGCAGGAGCATCCCCACTTGAAAAACCCTTTTTCCTTTATAAGCCGCTGGCGGACCTCAGAGACCGGAACGTCAAATGCCGCCGCGCACTCACAAAACACCTTGTGCGTTGTATCAAACCATTCAACCTGTTCAAATATCTTGCGCTCGATTTCCTCGATCACATCGCCTTCCAGCCGCCAATCCTTGAAAAATTCAAAAATCTTGCGGTTCCTGCGGCGGATGGACCGCATCACCCGGCGCTGTTCTTCAGGATCCATGGACTCCCGGAAAAGCCTGTCGCGAAGAGTCTGATTTTCCGTATCAATTTGCTTTATACCGTCAATAGTCTCAAGAAATTTTTCTATCTGGATGGATTCATCCACTATTGTATCGCCCTCGTCGATATCACGCAAAACATGCTTTGGCCGCAGGGTACCTGCTGCGATCTGCTCGCCAAGATTGATAATGCTGTCAACTCCCAGGGTGGTTTCGAGCATGGCCTTTAAAACTTCCTGCTCGCCGGCCTCTATCTTTTTGGCAATCTCGATCTCGCCTTCTCTTGACAGCAAGGTTACCATGCCCATTTCCCTCAGATACATCTTGACCGGATCATTTACAGAGCGGAATTTTGCAGACTCATCAACTTCCTCGGCTTCGGCCACTGTTTCGTCCTCGTCCTTTTTGGCTCCAGAGGACAGGCGCTGCTTCTTTTTTTCAACCACCTCGATATCCAGGTCATCAAACCACATAAGTGTTTCATCGATCTGCTCCGGGGACATCATTTCCTGGGGAAGCACCTGACTAATCTGGTCATAGGTGAGATATCCCTGTTCTTTTCCCTTGGAAATCAGTTCGTTGAATTTTTCCTTCTGGACTTTTTTTGATTCGCCCCCTTGTTTTGCGGACCGTTTCGCCATAAATCCCAAGCCTCCTGATATTGAAATCATTATATTGTGATCATCCCAACACGGCTGCACCTAAAAGGTGCTATCGCCGGCCGGCAGCCTGTTTTTGCTTTTGGCTCAACAATTTTACCAGCAGTTCATGATCATTGTTTTGTTCCGCCGCCCGGATCTGCTGAAGCAGATCGTTTTTCCTGCGCTGCCTGCATTGAATAAACTGTGACAAAAGCAGCAAGCAGCTCTGCTTTGCCCAGCAGGCCTCTTCCATCATCACGGATGCCACCAGCTGACGCTGATTTTCATCCCCAAGATTATGCAGCAGATCCGATGCCGTACCTGCTTTCCGGCCCATAATCCGGCAGATCTCGCCGCCCAGTTCCTTCATCCGGGCATCTTCAAACTGTTCCAGAACCTGTTTTTCTTCTACCTCGGCAATCATTTCCGGATACTGGATCATCATGGCCACAACCTGCATCTCCATGCGATCAGCCTGCCGGGGATTGTTTTGGATTTTATCTTCACTGGCATCTGCCCCCTGCTTTAACCCCGGTTGCGGTGCCGCAGGGGATCTGGCCGAAAGGTTTGTGCGCAGCTGCCGCACCTTTTGAAGCACTGCCGATTCATCAACACCTATGGTTTCAGCCAGATGCTGAATATAAACCGAGCGGGCCACACTGTCCCGGATTTCCCCAAGCACCGGAGCAATTTCGGCAATAACTTTGACCTTGCCATCAATGCCAAGCCCGTGGCCTGAAACCGCGTTATTTATAAGAAATCCAAACAGGTTCGGAGCCTTGGCGGCAATTTTGTCAAAAGCCTCAGGCCCGTGCTCAAACAAAAATGAATCCGGATCATGACCTGAAGGCAGCAGAATAACACAGGCTTCCATGGATTCTTCCAGAAACGCCCCTATGGTACGCTTGGCCGCATTAATGCCAGCCTCATCAGAGTCAAACACCAGATATGCCTTTTTATCTCCGGAGCCCGCAGCCCTGCTGAGCCTTCTGATATGATCCCGGGTAAGGGAGGTGCCCAGGGTTGCCACGGAATTGTTCAATCCGTGCTGGTGCATGGCCAGCAAATCAAAATAGCCTTCCACGATATAAACGCAGCCCTTGCTCCGGCACGCGGACTTTGCCGCATGCATGCCGTAGAGGATCATGCGTTTCTGATAAACCGGTGTCTCCGGTGAGTTTAAATATTTGGGCAGACCATCATCCATGACCCGGCCTCCGAAAGCCACCACCTGGCCGGTCACATCAAGTATCGGAAAAATCACCCGATTCCTGAAACGGTCGTAAAAGCCGTTTTTTTGTTTTCTGGGCACAATCAATCCGGCCTTTTCGGCAAGAACCATGGACTGCCGGGTTTTGCGCAAAAACCCGATCAGGTTCTCCCAGCCCGGAGGGGCATAGCCGATGCCAAAATCTTCGATCATTTTCGGGGCCATTGCGCGCTTTTTTAAATATGTTCTTGCCGGCTTGCCCCGGGCATCGCCAAGAAGCATGTCCCGGTAAAATTCCATCACCTTGCGATTTAGCCCCAGAAGCTGCTCGCGCTCTGATGCCTGCTGCCGCTGCCGGTCAGACATGTCCGCAGAAGGCATAACAACACCGTATTGCCTTGCCACTGCCTCCACTGCCTCGGGAAAGCTGATGCCTTCATATTTCATTAAAAAAGTAAAAACATCACCCCCGGCCCCGCACCCAAAGCAATGAAAAATCTGCTTTTCCGGACTGACCGTAAACGATGGTGTTTTTTCCGCGTGAAACGGGCACAGCCCCGCAAAATCCTTGCCGGCCTTTTTCAAAAAAACACGTGCGGAGATCACATCAACGATATCTCCAGCGTTGCGGATTTCGGCAAGTTTTTCATCTGGTATATACAGCGCCAAGCGATGCTACCTCCGATGCAGGCTGTATGCTAAAGAAGTATCCGGGCAGGAAGGGCAAATGCCCAAATTTTAATGAAAGTAAGGATTTAACCATGGATTGTCAAATTGATTTTAAGAGGCTGGCTTCCTTATGTCTTCCAAAGCCATAACTGGCAGCTACAGGGAATCCAGCAAAGCCACGGCCTCACCAAGATCCAGCCTTCCGTCATAAAGAGCCCTGCCGGTGATAATACCAACAACCCCGTCAGGGGCAAGTGTGGAGAGCCGTTTTATGTCATCTAAGCAGGAAACCCCTCCAGAGGCAACCACAGGGACGTTAACCGCCCTTGCAAATTCCTTTATGGCTTCTATGTTGGGCCCTGTCTGCATTCCGTCTCGTTCAATATCGGTAAAATTAATAGCCGCCACCCCGCAGTCCTCAAACTGCCGGCCAAGCTCAATTGCTGAAACCTTTGTGGTCTCGGTCCAGCCCTCTATGGCTACTTTGCCGTCCCTGGCATCAATGCCCACCACAATACGGCCGGGGAAATCACCGCTGGCCTGCCTGACAAGATCAGGATCATGTATTGCGGCACTGCCGATAACCACGCGCTCAACACCCAGGTTCATGTACATCTTTATGGTTTCAAGATCCCGGATGCCCCCGCCAACCTGAATTGGCACATTTCCGGCCGCAGCAGCTATCTTTTCAATTGCAGCCAGATTCTTGGGAGTTTTTTTCACAGCGCCGTCAAGGTCCACCACATGTATGAGCCCTGCACCTTGTTTTGTCCAGCGCCGCGCCATGGCAGAAGGATCATCGGAAAACACAGTCTCCTTGTCCATTTGTCCCTGAAGCAGACGAACGCAGCGCCCCTCCTTTATGTCAATAGCAGGTATAACAATCATTTTTATCCTGTTCCGAAAAATTCCAAGGGATGCAGCGCAAGGAAAATGCTGGATTTTCTACGCTGTC
>JAABTZ010000273.1 GCA_011389605.1 Desulfobacteraceae bacterium | reverse complement strand
CCCGGCGGCTTTGCCGAAATGGCCTTGCATCGGCCGATGACCTTCTCTGGGCCGTGGCGGAATCCGGGAAAAAAAAGTGCCATTGGAAGCGCAGTCATCCTGACTGCAGCAGAATTGATTCCATTTTTTCAGCCGTTCCGTCTGCAGCAATTGTTTATGCCCGCCCTGCTGAGCCATATGCAACTGTTATGGACTATCTTGCCCGGACTGCTGAGAACAAAGTGATTTTCCCCCGGGATTCCGAGACCCGGATTTTTTTGACAGATTTGCCGGTGGCCGGAAGCTTTGATTCAAGGCGTCTTGTCTCTTTGCTTTTGGCACGCAAATGCGTGGTCATTGAGCAAAAAGGCATTGTTGCTCATGGTGCGGACATGGCAGAAGCCTGCGTTTGTTTTGCCGCCGCCTGTTTTGCAGGATTTGTGAAGTTTTTTGCCGACGCCCTTGCAGCCGGGCGCACGGGCCGGGCAGATGCCGTACTGGTTGCAGCTTTTGAGCGCGCCTGCCGGTATTTGCCTGCACAGGCTGTGTTTGAAGGCGGGCTTATGAACGGGGCTTTTGAAAACGAGGCCGATGCACGTGCAGCCGTTAAGGAAGCAGGCCGGGCAGTTGTCGGTCAGGGGCTTGTGGATGCAAGTTTCGGCAATATCTCATACCGGGCCGGCAGCACCATGTATATAACAACTTCGGGAAGCTTTCTCGATGATCTGGAAGGTTCCGTTGTCGCATTTGACCTTAAGACAGGCAATTGTACCGGGGGCAGGCCGTCTTCAGAGCTGCCGGCCCACCAAAGGATCGCTGAAACAACGGATTTCAGAGCCGTTTTGCATGGT
>JAABTZ010000272.1 GCA_011389605.1 Desulfobacteraceae bacterium | reverse complement strand
ATCCGATGTTTTCCGTGATTTTGTCCATGGACTGTCACGAGACAGACTGCCCTGATGCAGGCGAGTGCCATCGGTTCTGCCCCCGGACCAGGCATGTGTGCGGCGTTCCGGTGATTGCAGGAGAAACCGGCGGAGGCCCTTACGGACTGGGCCGGAGCGTACCGCCGGCTGTCCGGGCGCATAAGGCTGCAATCGTTTACGGCCACGGGGTGTTTAGCTGTGCGGGCAGGGATTTTAACAATGCCCTGGGGCGGATGGTCACCCTTGAGCAGCTTTGCCGCAAAACTTATTTTGAACAAATCGGTACCAGCATCACGGCATGATTTTGATGCCCGGCAAAAAGAAGGAATCACTAATGGAGTTTGAGAGCATAGAAGACGTTATCTCCAGGCTCGAGAACGTGGATTACATACCGTCAAGGGAGATTGCCACGGTTGTGTTTCTGGCCGCTGCCACCCAGAAGCCGATTTTGGTGGAAGGGCCGGCCGGCGGCGGAAAGACAGAGCTGGCAAGGGCAATTGCAAGGTGCCTTGGCCGGGAGAAAATCAGGCTGCAGTGCTACGAGGGGCTCGATGAGGCCAAGGCCCTTTATGAATGGGAATATGCCAAGCAGCTGCTCTACACCCAGATGATCAAGGAGAAGATCAACGATGTGATAGCCGGGGCAAACAGTATTGCCCAAGCAGTTGAGCTGATTGCCCAGCAGGAGGACGCGTTTTTCTCCGAGCGTTTTGTACTGGCCCGGCCTCTTTTGCAGGCAATTTCCTCGGATAAGCCCGTGGTGCTCCTCATTGATGAAATTGACAAGGCAGACCCTGAATTTGAAGCCTTTTTGCTTGAGCTGCTTTCTGAATTTCAGGTATCGATTCCGGAGCTTGGCATACGCAAGGCCCGCCATATTCCCATGGTGGTGCTGACATCCAACAACTACAGGGACATGAGCGATGCCTTAAAACGGCGGTGCATCCACCTGTATATCGATTATCCCGAGCCGGAGCTGGAAAAGCGCATTATTCGTCTTAAGCTGCCGGGTATTGACGAAATCCTGGCAGACCGTCTGATTTGTGCCATTAACCGGATCCGCAGCCTGGACTTAAAAAAGCGGCCCTGCATCTCCGAGACCCTGGACTGGGCACAGGCCCTGATGGTTTTAAAAATTGACTCTCTGTCGGCCCGGGCTGTGTCCGAGACCCTCAACGTGATCTGCAAGCACAGGGCCGATACAGAACTGGTGCGCAGGTCCATGGATCAAGTCCTGTCAGATGATTGAGCGGATACTCCGTTTTGCGGCTGCCTGCAGGGCAGCGGGTCTGCGGGTGTCCACATCTGAACTCATAGATTGCAGCCGTCATCTGCAATATGTGGACATGGCAGGGGAGGCAGGATTTAAGACAGCACTGCGTGCCAATTTTGCCAAAAGCCGCCGGGAACAGCGCACCTTTGACCAGGTTTACGAGCTGTTTTTCCACGGTTCTGGCAGGCAAAAAGATCAACAAAGCCAAATAACAGATCCCCGGGTGATAAAGGATCTGCTCGCAGAGGCCGGCGCCGGGGAGGATTTGCTGGACCGGGCACTTCTTGATTTTCTCACCGGAGATCCTGCGGCATTCCTGCAGATGCTCCAGGAGCTTGACAACCGGGAAGATGCCCCGGGTGCCACAGGGGTTAAGTCTAATCTGGGTCAGCTGGCAGGCAGGATGGAGATAATGCTTAGAGTCAATGCCCTGCAGAGGAGTCTTGCCCGGAACGCCGGGCATTCGGGGCAAAAAGGCGCATCCTTGTCCGCAGCAAGACGGCTTGACCAGGCCCGGGGGCTTCTTTCCCAACAAAACCGCCCTTACAATGACGGCCTGCGCCAGGTGCGCTCCCATGAAAAGCATTTTTTGAAGCTGGGCGAGCAGCCTTTCTCTTCCCTGACGCCCTCAGAAATTGTGCAGATGCGGGAGGTTGTCCAACAGCTCGTGCGCAAGTTAAAGGACAGAATGGGAAGGCGATATGCAGCTTCGCGCCGGGGCGGGCTGGATGTGTCTAAAACCCTGCGGCAGGCAGGCCGGTTCCAGGGAGTGCCTCTGGTGCTTTCATACAGGCGCCGGCCTCTGCGCAAAACAAGAATTGTTGCCCTGTGCGACGTTTCCGGATCGGTCTGGTCAGCAGCCCGGTTTATGCTTCATCTGCTCTACTCCCTTCAGGATTGTTTTTCTTCAGTTCACAGCTATGCCTTTGTGTCCGGCACCACGGATATAACCGAGATTTTCGAGCACAACGAGGTCAACGGAGCCCTGGAAAAAGTGCTTTCAAGCCCGGAGATCCGGTTTGAAGCCTTAACCGACTACGGCGAGGTCTTTGCCGAGTTTAAGCGTGATCATATCCACAGGGTCAACCGGAAAACCACGGTGATTATCGTGGGCGATGCCCGGTCCAACTATCAGCACCCCAGGGAATCGGTTCTGGCCGAAATCCGGGAAAAAGCCCGGCGGATTATCTGGCTTAACCCCGAGCCCGAAGCATTCTGGAGCACCGGCGACAGTGAGATGCACACCTACAAAGCCCACTGCCACGAAGTACGCACCTGTCAGAATTTAAATCAGCTTATTGACTTTATCGAAGAACTGGTTTTGTAATCCCCCGCGGATTTTTGCCGAAGCAAGCCGGCACGCATTGTAGTTAAAAATTGGAAATTCAGGGGAGTTTCTTATATTTAAAGCCGAGATGGATCGACGTCCTTATAGTGTACTGCTGGAAACCGCTGTCTATTCCTGTAGCTTCAGTCACGTGATGTACGGCTGGCGGCCTTGTCTGTTTTCATCTGAAAAAATCACGCATGTTAAAACAATGCTTGACTTTTGTGTCATATTTACGAATAATGTTCTAAAATTGAGAACCATTCTAAAAATTGAGGTGACCATGTACCCGGATCTGAAAGGCAAGACCGCCATTGTTACAGGGGCCGGCAAAAAAACCGGCATCGGCTATGCAATGGTTTTAAAACTGGCCGCCTGCGGTGCCAATATCGTGGTGGCTGACCTGGGAAAAGCCCAAAAGGACACAACTCAGGTAAGCACGGCCACATCAGAGGAAATGCAGGAGATTGAAAAGCAGATTAGCTCAGATTTCGGAGTTGTCTGCAGGGCCGTGGTCGTGGATGTCACAGACACCCGGTCCGTGCAGCAGATGAAAGAGGCTGTGGAAGGTGAATTTGACGGGGTACATATTCTTTGCAACAATGCAGGCGCCTCCTTCGGGGTGCCAAGCGATGTGGAGCATTATAACGAGGCCGCATGGCTTAAAACAATTGATGTCAACCTGCACGGTGTTTTTCGTGTGTCTCAGGCATTCATACCGGCAATCCGCCAGGCAGGGGGCGGATGCATTATAAATACGGCCTCCCGGGCCGGCAAGGTCCCGCCGTTGTTTAATGCAGCCTATGCAGCTGCCAAGGCTGGGGTGATAATGCTTACCAAGACCATGGCAAAGGAACTTGCAGGCGCAAACATCCGGGTAAATGCCATCTGTCCGGGTCAGATCATGACAGATATTGAAAAATGGCGTTTTGAGCTGGAAGCCAAATTTTTCAACACCACCGCTGAAGCCCGGCAGCAGGAGATGTGTACCACCATCCCCTTGGCCCGCATTGGCGAGCCGTCAGAAGTGGGCGATCTTGTGGCCTTCCTTGCGTCCGGGGCATCGTCTTATATAACAGGCCAGGCGATCAACATTACAGGCGGCCAGCTCATGGAGCTTTAGCGGCATAAAGTATGACGGCTTCGTAAAAAGCTCTTTACTCCGCTTCGGCGGTATTTTTGCAGGAAGCAAATCCGTAAGCGCCTTGGCTGATCGGCGGCACGCAAAAGCAAGTTGCCTTGCTCCAGGAGCCTTTCTGGAGGCTCGATTTCCGCTCGGAAACCCGCATTTCCGCACCGCCGTCAGGGCAACGATTTAAAATTTCGTCAGGGCGCAAAAAAGGATTTTCCTGCATCAAATATTTGATGGCACCGTAAAAAGTCGATTTTGGACGGCAAAGTAAAAAGTCTGATTTCAGATGGGGCCGTAAAAAGTTCAAGATCAAGGCTTGCGCGATTTTGAAGAATGCAGCGTAC
>JAABTZ010000271.1 GCA_011389605.1 Desulfobacteraceae bacterium | reverse complement strand
TTGAACGCGGCCCTTACATTTCTTTTGCCAACTGCGGCCTGCCTTATTACATCGGCGAGGTGATCAAAAAGCGTGATGACCTTCTGGTCACGGATGCCAAATCCTTTTCTCAAAGGTATAACGCCGATGTGCGGCCAAAGTGCGATATTACCGGCATTGACCGGCAAAACCGCCAGGTTATGGTCCACAATCTGCAGACCGGCGAGCAATACCTGGAATCCTACGGCAAGCTAATTTTATCCCCGGGTGCGGAACCCATACGCCCGTCCTTTGAGGGTGCTGACGGGGATAATATTTTTACCCTGAGAAACATTCCTGACACCGATCGAATAAAGGCCTGCGTTGATGAAAACAAGCCCGGTCGCGCCGTGATTGTCGGAGGCGGTTTTATCGGCCTGGAGATGATTGAAAACCTGGCTTTCCGCGGGGTGCAGACCATTCTTGTGGAAAAAATGGACCAGCTCATGCCGCCCCTGGATTATGAAATGGCTGCCCTTTTGCACGCCCATCTGATCGAAAAGAAGGTGGAGTGCCGTTTCGGCGACGGGGTTGCCGCACTTGAGAAAAATGGATCATCAATCACTGTAAAGACAGAAAGCGGAGAGAAAATCGAGTGCGACATGGTGATATTATCAATCGGGGTGTGTCCTGAGACCAGCCTGGCTCAAAAAGCCGGTCTGGCCATCGGCCCGGCCGGAGGCATTGCCGTCGATGATACCCTTCAAACATCAGATCCGCATATCTATGCAGTGGGCGATGCTGTGGAAATCCGACACCGGCTGACTGGCCGGCCACTGTTAATCCCCCTGGCCGGTCCTGCCAACAGGCAGGGCAGGATTGCCGCAGACAACGCCATGGGAAGACTTTCTGTCTACCGGGGGGCCCAGGGTACATTTGCTGTACAGGTTTTTGAATACACGGCAGCGGCCACGGGTTTAAACGAAAAAACCCTCAAAGCCGAAAACATTCCCTACATTGCGGGCTACACCCATTCCGGTTCCCATGCAGGTTATTATCCGGGTTCGGAAACCATGGCTGTAAAACTTTTGTTCTCCCCGGGTACGGGAAAGCTTCTGGGGGCCCAGGCGGCAGGCAAGGTGGGAGTTGACAAGCGCATTGACGTTTTAGCCACGGCCATTTACGCAGGCCTTACAGTCTTTGATCTTGAAGAACTGGATTTGTGCTATGCCCCGCCTTACGGCTCTGCCAAGGATCCGGTCAACATGGCCGGTTATGTGGGTGCCAACCTGATCAAAAAGGATCTTGAAAAAATCAACTGGGATGCCGTGGCAGGCCTGGACCCGGAAAAGGAAGTGCTGCTTGATGTGCGCAGCAAAATCGAGGTCCGGACATCCGGTACAATTGACGGAGCCGTCCACATTCCTGTTGATGAGCTGCGCGCAAGGCTTGGCGAGCTGGATAAAAGCAAGACTTACATAGCCTACTGCGCCGTGGGCATGCGCTCCTATCTGGCCTACAGGATGCTTATTGAGCACGGGTTTTTCGCCAGAAACCTGGCCGGGGGATTTCGCACCTATCTTGCCGCAACGGAAAAGATGATACTTATGTAGCCTGTCGCGGATGCATCCCGGGCATGTCATGATTATGTTTTAACTTATCGGATGAAACGTAACTTTTATTTTCAAGGAGGAAAACATGGCCAATATAACTTTTAAAGGAAATCCTGTCAGTACCGTTGGCGAGCTGCCCGAGGCCGGACAGCCTGCACCTGATTTTGTTCTCACAAAAACTGACCTCACAGATCTTTCCCTGGCAAACCTGTCAGGACAAAAGGTGATTTTAAATATTTTCCCCAGCATAGAGACAATGGTTTGTGCTGAATCGGTTCGCCGGTTCAACCAGGCAGTCCATAATCTGGACAACACAACAGTGCTTTGTATATCCAGGGACCTGCCTTTTGCCCACCAGCGTTTTGTGGATGCAGAAGGCCTGGATGCGGTTGTCTCCCTTTGCGAGCTTCGCAGCCTGGATTTCGGCGACCGCTACGGGGTGCGAATCACGGACGGCCCTTTGGCAGGGCTGCTGTCAAGGGCCGTGGTTGTAGTCGATGAAAGCGGGCGGGTGCTTTACACCCAGCAGGTACCGGAAATCGGCCAGGAGCCAGATTACGAGCCCGCCTTTGAAGCCGTGCGCAGCATGGGCAAAGACACCTCTTTTGAGGAGGTCTGCACCAAAATGGACACGGGAGAGCATGCACGCTTTGAGGATACTAACGACGCCTGTGACGACGGCCGGGCTGGCAAAATATAGGAGATGGCAGCAGCACAGCCTGCCCGGAGGCGAATATGGGTATTGATGTAACAGTGAAAATCGGCGGCGAAGCCGGCCAGGGAATCCAGACCGTGGGCGAGCTTCTGGCTGCGGCCTGCCATGGCTGCGGCTTGCACGTATTGGTTGTAAACGATTTTGAATCACGCATCAGGGGCGGTCACAGTTTTTTGCAGCTGCGAATCAGCGACCACCCCGTGGGAGCCCCGGACCATAAGGTGCACCTGCTGGTGGCTTTAAATCAGCGCACCCTGGATATGCATTTGTCCGAGCTTGCAGAAAACGGCCTGGCTGTGTTTGACAGCAGCCAGGAGCATTCCGGTGACAATGTGATTTCCGTTGCTCTTACGGATATGGCACGCAAGGCCGGGGGCGCCATCATGGCTAACACCGTTGCCGCAGGAGCCTGCCTGGCCCTGCTGGGAGCCCCTGAGTCCTATCTGGAGCGGGTGCTAAGCAGGCAGTTTAAGGACAAAAAAGAAAAAATCCTGGAAAATAATTTACAGGCAGCACGCAGCGGGGTGCAGGCAGTCTCAGATGTTGGTTTTGTCCCGGCATTTGACTGGCCAGATAAAAAGCCTGCCGGAAAGCTGCTTTCGGGCGCCCGCATCCTGGCACTGGGGGCTCTTGCCGCTGACTGCAGGTTTGCGGCCTTCTATCCCATGTCGCCGGCAACCGGTATCCTGGCTGATCTTACGGGATTTGAAAAGCAGGCGCCCCTTGTTGTCGAGCAGGCTGAAGACGAGATTGCAGCGGTTAATATGGCTATCGGAGCATCATTTGCCGGCGTGCGCGCCATGACTGCAACTTCCGGCGGCGGATTTGCCCTTATGACAGAAGGCCTTGGAATTGCGGCCATGACCGAAACCCCGATTGTCATCATAAACTCCCAGCGCCCGGGTCCGGCCACGGGCCTTCCCACCCGTACCGCCCAGGGGGATCTGCGTTTTGTAATCCATGCGGCCCAGGACGAGTTTCCCAGGTTTGTTATGGCCCCCACAGGCCTGGATGATGCCTTTGAAACCATGATCCGGGCCTTTGGCCTGGCCGACAAATACCAGGTGCCGGTGATTGTGATGACAGATCAGTATTTCAACGATTCCATGGCCATTGCCCAAAAGGCCCTGGATGCTCCTTTGGCAATTGAGCGCCATATTGCCGCGGATGCGGACTTAAATGACCCGGTAAATTACAAACGCTTTGCATTCACCGATTCCGGCATTTCTCCCAGGGCCCTGCCGTGTGCCGGAAAAGCCCTGGTCATGGTCAGTGGAAACGAGCATCAGGAAGACGGCCATATCAGCGAGCGCATCCCGGACAGGATAGGGCAGGTGGACAAACGGTTTAGGAAACTGGCGGGGATGGAAAAGGAAGTCCGGCCGCCCCGTACCGATTATCCGGACAGCCGGGTGTTGCTTGTGGCCTGGGGTGCCACTGCCGGGGCGGTTGCTGAAAGCGTTGAAATGCTGCGGGCAGAAGGCATTGATGCCGGGGGAGTTTATTTTGCAGACATCTGGCCATTTCCCGAGGCTGCTGCGGAAAAAATACTGGGCCGGTGTCAGCGGTTCTACATGGTGGAGCAAAATGTTTCCGCCCAGCTCGGAGGGCTGATCCGGGAAAAGACCGGGTTTAAATTCTATGATGCAGTGTTGAAATACGACGGCCGGCCCTTTTTTCCGTATGAGATTTTTTTAAAGGTCAGGGCAGCAGAGGAGGCAATTAATGGCTGAAGCGCGCGACTTTAACTGTGATTTTGAAAACAAGTGGTGCCCGGGCTGCGGCAATTTTGCAATCCTTGAGGCCATGAAAAATGCCCTGGCAGGCCGGGGCCTTTCCCCAAAAGATGTGCTGATGATCTCGGGCATCGGCCAGGCAGGAAAAACCCCGCATTTTCTTAAATGCAATTTTTTCCACGGTTTGCACGGAAGAGCAATACCACTTGCCACTGGCGCGTCCGTGGCAGACTCCCGTCTGCCCATAATTGTGAGCATGGGAGACGGGGACTGCTACGGGGAAGGCGGCAATCATTTTCTGGCCGCTGTCAGGCGCAACCCGGACATGACTTTGCTGATCCACGACAACCAGGTTTACGGCCTTACCAAGGGGCAGGCCTCGCCCACGTCAAAGCGGGGATTTGTAACCCGGCTCCAGCCCGGAGGGGTCCGCAGCGACCCGCTGAATCCCGTAGCCCTGGCATTGTCCCAGGGTGCCGGCTTTGTGGCCAGGGCCTACTGCGTCCACAAGGAGCAGCTCTCCGGCCTCATCAGCCAGGCCATGGACTACAGGGGACTTAGCATCATAAATATCATGCAGGTATGCGTGTCGTTTAACCCGGTAAATACCTATGACTGGTATAAGGACCGGATCTATGATATCGATAAAAAAGGCCACAGTACAGACGATTTCCAGGCTGCCATGGATCTGGCCTTTATGGATGACGAAAAAATTCCCACAGGCCTGATTTATAAAAAAGAAAGGGTTTGTTTTGCCGATCGTGTTCCAGTGCTTGCAAAAGGCGCTCTGGCAGATAGGAAATATGATTCCGCCAAGGTGCAGGCACTGCTCGACAAAGTGTAAACCTTCTTGAATCTTGAATCTTGATGGCACCGTAAAAAGTCCAATATCTGCGTTACGCGCGATTTTTCAGAATTTCACGTAC
>JAABTZ010000270.1 GCA_011389605.1 Desulfobacteraceae bacterium | reverse complement strand
GGGCGTAGCGCAGTCTGGAGGCGCACTTGCATGGGATGCAAGGTGCCGTGGGTTCAAATTTTACCGCACCGACCAATGATTTCAAAGGGTTATGGATGGATATGCCATAGCCCTTTTTTTATGTCCAAAAGCCTCAAGAGACAAAAAAATTAATGGGTCGGATAATAACAACCAGTATTTCAACAAGCCTGCAGCGGCAACGCCGCCGATATGGAGGCCTATATAGAGCAGTGGCACCATCTGATCGATGTGCTGGGCAACAAAGACCTTCCGGATGATCATTTTATTCGACCACGGGCTGTTTCATCGCAAAAAGAAATCATTGCACCAGCGCATCGAAAAATCCCAAAAAGCATTTGACGGGATTTACCCCCGAGTCAATACCTATAAACTCAAGAAACAAGCCGCCATTGACAAAGCCTGTCAGACCATAAACAGATCGTCTATGCTGAATTTAAAATTCCGTTGACAATGCAGACTCAAATATTTGGACTAGCCTTAAACCAGTCAGTTAAAGGAGGGTTTTAATGGATAGTGTTGGTGCATACGAAGCCAAAAGCCATTTATCCCAACTCCTTGAGCGGGTATAGAAAGGAGAGCGCATTACCATTACCCGGCACGGAGTTCCCCTGGCCATTCTTCAGCCTTTTGATGCAGACCTGAATACGGATGTCCGGTCGGCAATTGAAGAATTGCGGCAAGTTAGGAATAAAAACAGATTAAACGGCCTTTGTGTCCGGGAGATGATCTAAGAAGGCAGGCGGTAAATGTCCGGATCTTTTGTTATTGACAATTCCGTGGTCATGGCCTGGTGTTTTGGCTATGAATCCAGTGCCTATGCAGATGCGATTCTTGAACAATTGTCTGAAAGCACTGCCCTGGTTCCGGCAATTTGGCCGCTGGAAGTGGCTAATGTACTTCTGGTTGCAGAGCGGAAAAAGCGAATCAGGTTTGCCGATAGCGTTCGCTTTCTATCGTTGTTGTCGGCTTTGCCGATTGTTGTGGAACATCAAGGGAAGAAAGCAATGATGAAAGACCTTTTGTCCCTGGGCAGACTGGGCAGAAACAGTGAACTTTCCGCTTATGATACCGCCTATCTGGATCTTGCAATCAGAGACAACTGCTCCTTGGCCACCTTGGATAAAAGACTTCTGGAGGCCGCAAAAAATTTGGATTTACTTATTTTATAGGCATTTACTGATTAACAGCTTGATATCACGCCAGTTAAGGTCTTATCAGAGGAGTTGTCTGTACACTTCAAAAAGACAGTTCCTATTTTTCCCCTATATCTTGACAAACCCCCGGTATTTTATTGATTGACCATGGCCGGCTGTCCTTATAAAGTATGCAGTCAATGAAGTCATCAGCTGAAAAAACCGAGAGATTCCGGCTCAGACGGGCCAGGCGGAGGCGGGCTGTAAACAGGACATGCCATTGCTGTCGCAAAACAGTTATGTTCTGCTGGACCTGCAGGTGCGGATTAGCCATATGCCAGAACTGCATGAATGAAAATCTCTGGGGCATGTCCTGCAACCGGATCACCTGGCACTGCCCGGACTGCGGGGACTTAAACGGTTTCGGCAATCAGTAGGAAAGCTTTTGAATTCTTAGCGGCACCGGGGTCGACACCGGGGCCTGGCCATAGTAACCTCTTAAAGTCATAATAAATAAACAAAGCTACGCCTGAATAATCTACAGGAGGAGCTGCTCCATGAAATTCAAGCCGGTAAAAGCTGTGGACAAAGATAAAAATGGCAATCTTGTCATCAACCTGGCCGCGAATGCGGCTGATGACGATTGGCTTCGCGCTGCCCGGTTAGCCCGCAGGGCCGAAGCAGGTGATGAGGAGGCCGCAAAGGAGTTGAAACGCCTCCGGGAAACCCCCATGGTGCAATTGGTAGAGGACGAAAAAGAGGATTAACCTCTCGATTGCTTAACAAAAGGTCAGCAATTCCAACAAAGAGGTGCACAGCCGGCCAGAAACCCGGGTGCACGGTTTTTTCGGAGATGACATGAGATTAGCGGGATTGCATATGGGTTGCAAAATAATCTACTCCCTTATTTTTTAATATAAGCTGGTTATACGGAGGCTGGAAATGGATGATTTATTGCAATTCGGAAAAGAAGCCCTGGCTTCACAACCTTTCAGCAAGCTCGTTGGCGCAGAATTAACCTCCTTTTTGCCGGGGCATGTTGAACTGGCCGTCAGAATAACACCTGAGCTCAAGCAGCAACACGGGTTTGTGCATGGCGGTGTAATCAGCTATGCCGCAGACAACGCGCTTACATTTGTCGGCGGCAGCGTGCTTGGGCCAGGAGTTGTGACCTCGGAATATAAAATCAATTACCTAAGGCCCGCCATGGGCAGCGAATTGATTGCCAGAGCCACAGTGGTCTATTCGGGCAAGATGCAGGCTGTTTGCCGTTGTGATATTTACGCAGTAAGTGAAGGCAAAGAGGATTTATGCGCAGTTTCGCAGGGTACGATTGCAAGGATCGGCAAAGATTCAGGAGATAACGCATAACCCGCGGCACCCGATCCGAAGAGTCTCCCGTTGTCTTCGGGTTGACTACCTGCTACCGTATGCCTCTTTTCCAGGCGCCCTGGTGCGGCAGAGCAAAGAACGCCTGGAATGGGTCTGGGCAGATTGGGCGGCAGAGTTTGTCCGGGTGTGGTTTCCGGTTTCGGGGCCACTGACTGCAGGTGCAATTCCCACCTTTTGTTTTTCGACCCTGAATCAGATGAAGCCTTTTTGAAAAGGCATCATGATAAGAAAGCTTGTTGATTGCATGATTGCTGCAGTCGCTGGAATAGAAATTATCTGACAACAATTTTGATGGCACCGTAAAAAGTCCAATATCTGCGTTACGCGCAATTTCTGAAGAATTTCACGTACGGCTAAGTACTCTGCATTCTTTGAAATTGCGCGAGCCTTGATCTTGAACTTTTTACAAAGCCGTCTAAAAGCGGCTTTTTACGAGTTTGTCAACTTTCACCGGTTTATTCATGAGGAGGGCAGCCTTTTTATGGCTGATAGATCCAGGTCCGGAACCGAGACCAAAGAAGACAATTGCCTTTCCATTCTGGAAAATATCAATGACGGTTATTTCGAAGCAGATTTGTCAGGGCGGTTTACTCTTGTAAATGATTCCCTGTGCGCAATCATTGGCTATTCCAGGGATGAATTAATCGGCATGGAAAACCGCCTGTATACAGACGCGGAAAATTCCAGAAAGGCTTTTACCGCATTCAATGATATATATAAAACCGGGAAACCCGGATCGATATTCGACTATGAAATAATAACAAAACACGGAAGTAAAAAACAGATTGAAATCTCAGCTTCCCTGATTAAAGACGCCTCCGTCAAGCCGGTCGGTTTTTGTGGGATTCTTCGAGATATTACTGACCGAAAAAAATTGGAAGAAACACTTAGTCAGTCGGAACAAAGATACCGAACCATAATAGAACAAATGGCAGACGGATATTTTGAAACCGACTTAAACGGGAAATTTACCTTTGTCAACGATGCTGAATGCAGAAATACCGGCTATTCGAGGGATGAATTAATCGGCAATGACGTGCGTTTCTTCGGGGATGAAGATACTTTCAAAAGACTGTATAGGCTTTTTGTCGAGGTCTACAATACAAATAAACCCGTTACCGCATACGATGTGGAGCTGACCAGAAAAGACGGAGCCAGGGTTATTCACGAAATATCGACATCCCTGATAAAAAACAATAGTGGCGAAACCGTTGGTTTTCGGGGCATTTCCCGAAATATCACAGAGCGCAGGCAATCAGAGGAGGCATTGCGCCAATCCGAAGAAAAATACCGCACAATCATTGAATCAATCAATGACGCTTATTATGAGACAGATCTAACTGGCAGAATTACCTTTATAAACGACATGCTTTGCAAACATCTTGGATATTCACGCAAAGAATTAACAGGATCAAACAGCCGTTTCTTCCAGGACGATCATAATTATAAGAAAACGGTTCAATTTTATGCCGAAGTATACAAAACCGGAAATCCAGGCCTCCTGGAGATGGAATGTATCAGAAAAGACGGGACTAAAGGAAACTATGGGCTGTCTCTTTCCGTTATCAGGGATAAAAACGACAAAAAGACGGGTTTCCGGGGTATTTCGCGTGATATCACAGATCGCAAACAGATGGAGAAACAACTCCGCCAGTCTGAAGAAAGATACCGTACAATACTCGATGAAATGAACGACGGCTATTTTGAAGTTGATCTTGCCGGGAATTATACCTTTAACAACGAACCAAACGCCCGGCTTCTAAAATATTCACCAGGGGAACTTATTGGAAAAAACTCCTTTAATTACATGGTCAAAGAGGACGCCCCGATTGTTTATAATGCATTTAACAATATATATAAAACAGGTAAGCCGGAAAGAAATATTGTTTACAGGGCTGTTCATAAGGACGGCAATATCGGTATTGCCGTCCTTGCAGGGTTCCCTCTAAAAAACGAAAAAGGTGAAATTGTCGGTTTCCGCGGAATTGCGCGCGATATCACAGAGCGCAGGCATCTGGAGGAGCAGCTCCGCCAGTCCGAGGAAAAATACCGAACCATCATTGAGCAGATGGAAGATGGCTATTTTGAAACAGACCTTAAAGGTAATTTCACCTTTGTAAATGAAGCCGAGTGCCGCAATCTAGGCTATACTCATGATGAGCTCATCGGCATGACCCGGCATCAGTATACAGATGAGAAAAACGCGCAAATCCTGTTTGACCTTTTACTCAACATCTATAATACCGGAAACCCTGTTAAGCTCCATGAAGTTGAAATCATCACAAAAGACGGCACTACTTCATACAATGAGATATCGGTTGCCCTGATAAGGGATGATAAGGGCGATCCTGTGGGCTTCAGGGGTATAGCCCGCGATGTAACCGAACGGAAAAAACAGGATGAAAAAATCCAATACATGGCAACTCACGACGGCCTTACC
>JAABTZ010000269.1 GCA_011389605.1 Desulfobacteraceae bacterium | reverse complement strand
CCAGCGGCCCTTTATCCGCGTCAAGTATCCCCCTTGCCGCGGTGTCGAGCAAAACGCGGTCTGCTTCTTCCATCTGATCGGCATTCAAAAGAAAGATGCCCCCGCGCCGGTTCAGCCATTCATCGCTGTTGGTGCGCTGGAAAAGCCGATGCAGCTGCCCCTGCAGTTCCTGGGCATATCCGCTCTCCTTCATGTTGACAATGACCAGGTCCATTTTAAAACAGCGGTTGCGCCAGTAAGCATGCGCCCGAAGCAGCTCCTGGACAACTTCGGTTCCCTCCTGGCCGGAGATGCGGACCAGAAGGATGGGATTGTCACCGGATATGGCATGGGGCCAAAGCCCCGGCTGCCCCCTGGTATTGGCCGCCAGTGTTTTCGGATCAGCCCGCAGGGCAGGGTGCGGATAGAGCATAACCGAAAGAAGCTTTTCAATGGAGACCAGGTCCGAACTTGAAAGCTCCAGCTGCCGGAGTTCCGATCGGGTCTTCGTTTTGGCCCCTGAAAACGCGTGATCCATGGCTGACAGGCTTTGGCAGCGTTCGGCGGTTTTCATTGCCAGTTCCTGTGAGTTTGCAGCCAGGGTAAACCATGCAATCTGGATATTCTGATTCGGTTTCAGCTCGATCTCCTGGCCCAGAGACATAATCGGATCAAGTGCGGCGTCATTGCTTTTACCCACACCGGTCTTGTCCTGCCTTGGCCATATGGGCTCGCGGACCGTCCGCCCCCTTCCCAGGAACCGAAGCCGGTTGGTTTCATGGGCGCCTGTGGCCGCCGTGCCTTCCGGGAGGACAAGGCCGTGGATCAAAAAAATCGGGGATTCGTCTGCCGAGCGCGGGCGGCGCCGAAAGAAAAGCCCGTTTATTTCTTCCAGAAACCGACTTTCAATAAACAGTTTGTTAAAAGCCGGATGGCGGCGGTCCACTTCCGGCGGGGCAAGGACCACCTCCCCGTAGCTGGCGGCAAACAAACGGCGTGTTTGACTGCCTTGATTGGTGATGGTAAGCTTTCGGATTTCCATGGCATCCTCCGGCGGCACGGTGATTTCGGTGTGAAGGACAATGTCTTGAAATTCCGTTCGAAAGTCGGCCTTATGGGGTGAAAAATGAGCCTCGGCCTTGTTTGGCGCCTTTCCGACGGGCTGATAAGTGGTCGACCAGAGCTCACCGCTCTCCTGGTCGCATACATAGATCCAGGTTCCCCGGTCGTCGCGGGTGGTGTCGGCGCGCCACCGGGTCAGGGCGGTTTTCTCCCACATGCTGAAACCGCCCCCGGCGCCGGTGATAAACACTCCGTAATGGCCGTTGGAGAGCAGATGGACATGCGGAAAAGGGGTATGCACCGGCACGGGCCACGAATTCATCCCGATTTCCGGCTTTTCCGGCAGTCGCCGGGCAGCCGGCATTTCCGGAAGTTTTTCAAGCGGCGCCTGATTCGAGGATTTCTCCTGCAGCAGGAGATCTGCGCTTTGAATCCGGGAATCACTGTGGAAACGGTTGATCATCTTCCCGTCGGTGAGATAATTGGCCAGAGACAAAAAAATCATGCCCTGGTGATGGCTGTAAAAGGATTGGATCACGGCCTGCGTCTCTCCCATGGAAAGCCGTGACGGCGTGTAGTCCAGCGCCTCGTAAAAGCCGTAAGTACCGAGCCCATTTTGTTTGATAAGCGCCGCAATATTGTCCACTACGGCCCGGGGCCGGATTGACAGCGCCAGCAGGGACGCGTAGGGGGCAATGACCAGATCCTCTTCCAGCCCCCTTTTGAATCCCAGATCCGGCACCCCGAAAGCCTGGTATTGGTAGTGCATATCCGCATTGAACCGGTAATACGCGGACTCGGAAACCCCCCACGGCACTTTTTTCTGCTTTCCGTAAGCGATCTGGCGCTCCACTGCGGCCCGGGCGCTTTGTCCCAGAAGGGTGAATGGGTTTTCCCGCATCAGCAGAACGGGCATGAGGTATTCAAACATACTTCCGCTCCAGGAAAGCAGATATCGTGTATTATCCACCCGGGTCATGGGCCGGGACAGATGCAGCCAGTGGCTCTGGGGGACATCTCCCTTGGCAATTGCTACCAGGCTTGCAATACGCGCCTCAGAGGCCATCAGATCATAGTGATTGGCGTCCATGGCGTCTGCATCCACGTTGTAGCCGATCCGAAAAAGCTGGCGCCGGGGGTTGAACAGAAACGTGAAATCCATGGCCGCCACCATTTCTTCTGTGTGGCGACCGATTTCCCGGAAATCCGAAAGGATATATCCGGCGTTTTCCTGCGCTGACAGCAAGCTGTCTTTGAGTTCCGCACACCACGCCATGGCCTGGCTGCGCTCCTCTGAGGCCTCCATTGTGCTGAGTGCCTTTTGCAGCCGGTCAAGGCGCTTAAGGGCAGACCCGCAGATCTCCTCAATCTCATCAAGGGCCGGCATAAGCGGAAGCGAGCCCTTTAGCCCGTTGTATTCTTCGGCTGCTGCAGTCTTGTCCGACTGCAAAAGTGCAGGTACGTCATCGAGCATGGAAAGCCATGGGGCGAGTTTCAAAATTTCGCGCCGGGCATTGCGCAACTGGTAGTGAATGCGTTGTGTCCACAGGCGCAGGGTGTTTAAATCAGCTGCGTTCAAAAGATGTCCTTTGGCTTCCACCATGTCGGCCAGGCGCCGGTCGAGTTCCGGCAAAACCGCTTTTTCCATTTGATGCAGAAGAGATATCCACTGCTTGGGTTCGTCCTGAACGGCCAATACATGGTTTCGGATCTGGTCCCACTGGGATTTCACCGGACTGACCGCCTCGTAGGCATCCTTTTTTAAATGCAACACAATGTCGTCGAGCACATCAAGGGTGTCGAGGATGCCCTGACACTGCTGCCAGCGCAATATCGGGGCATTCTGCAGCCCAGCACATCCCTGGCCAAGTGTCAGGAGGCAGGCGGCCAGATTTCCGCTGTCAACCGTGGACACATATCTTGGCTGAAGGGGCTGAATGCTGCGGGTTTCATACCAGTTGAGAAAATGACCCCGGTGCCGCTCCAGTTTTTCCATTGCCTCAATGGTGTTTCGCAAACGGGTCGAGAGCAGGGGAAGACCGATATATCCCAGATCGTAGGCCGACAGGGTGGACAGTAGAAAAAGCCCGATATTGGTGGGCGATGTGCGGTGGGCCACAAGCCCCAGAGGGGACTGCTGAAAATGATCCGGCGGGAGCCAGTAATCTTCGGGACCCACAAACTGTTCGAAAAAAAACCAGGTACGCCGGGCCAGACGGCGAAGCTGGTAACGCTGGCCGGTCTCCAGAATCTCCTGCTCTATCTCTGCGGGCAGGCTGATCCGATAGGCAATGTATGGAGAAAGCAACCATGCAACCAGCAGCGGGGCAGCGCTGAAAAGCGCCAAGGGATTAAAGGCGCTTACCAGGAAAAAAACACCTGCGGCAACCAGCGGGGCGCCCCACATCCGCTGCCAGAACCGGCCTGATTTGTTTTCATTTTCAAACGCCCGGGCGGTAGTCGCCGAGGTCGTCCATTCCAGCAGTCGCCTGTGTGAAACCCAAACCCGGTAAAGGGTCCTGAAAACGGCATCCATTGTAATCAGGGCTTCATAGGGCAGAAATGCAAGCATCAGCAGCCAGCGCAAACCCGACAGCCGAAAACTGGCCGCGGTATCCCGCAGGGATGTCCGATTCCGGAAATGAGAGGGAAGTTGTGTTATTGCCTGAAGTACCAGCGGAATGGCCGACAACAGCAGAGCGAGCAGTGTCCACACAATGACCGGCCCGGAAAACAAAAGCCATATGGCGATGAGCAAAACGAGCATTGCCGGCTGAAACAGGCTTCTTATCAGGTTGTCGAAAATTTTCCAGCGGCCGATCAGTGAAATCCGGTAGGGACTGGAAACGGCTTCGGGATGGGGTTTGCGAAACAACAGCCAGGGCAGAAGCTGCCAGTCCCCCCGAACCCATCGATGCAGCCGGCGCGCATACACCGGATAACCGGGCGGGTATTCTTCGAGCAAAACAATATCGGTCACCAGGCCGACCCGGACATGAAGGCCTTCCAGAAGATCATGGCTCAGCAAAGCGTTATCCGGGACCCGCCGGAAAAGGATATGTTCAAACGCGGTAATATCATAGATGCCCTTGCCTATGTAGATGCCTTCGCCGAAAAGGTCCTGGTAAATGTCTGAGGCTGCGGTGGAATACAGATCCAATCCGCTGCTTCCGGAAAAAATTGCCGAAAAAAAGGACCGGTTTGCACTGACTGGATGAATTTCGGTTCTTGGCTGAAGCACCGTATACCCGGTGATTCCTTCGCCTGTTTGAGAATCGAACCGGACGCGGTTTAAGGGGTGAGCCAGGGTTCCGATCAGGCGACGGGCAGTTTCGCGCGGCAGCAGGGTATCGGCATCCAGGGTGATGACATAGCGTATATCCGATAAGGCGGCCATATCCCCGATCCGGATAACATAGGAAGTGTTTTCGTCTCCGTTGAGCAGGCGGTTGAATTCATCAAGCTTTCCTCTTTTGCGCTCCCATCCCATCCATTTGCCTTCTTTGGGATTCCACAGTCGTTCCCGATGAAAAAGAAAAAAGGGCGAATGCCCTGCCTCGTTTCCGGGCGATGTGCCGTAGCGCTGGTTGAGGCGTTCGGTGCCGGTGATGGCCTCTGCGATCAGCTCCCGGTCAGCGGGGATCTCTTTTTCGGGCGCATCGGCCAGGTCGGTGAGCAGCGCAAAAAAGAGGCAAGGATCGCTATTGCCCAGATAATGGAGCTCCAACTGGCGCAGCAGTGAGTCGATTTCATCAGTATCGCTTAGCAGGGCAGGGATCACCACGATAGTGCGGCAATCGGCAGCAATGCCGTCCTTAAAGTCGAGTTTCGGCAGCACCCGGGGGGATACAATGCGGGTAAGACCCCAATTGGTCAGGGTGACAGCAGCCGTGATAACCGGGATCAGGGAAAAAACCAAAATCAGGCACAATTGGAAAGCCGCTGCGCCGGCGCTGTAGCCGAAACCCATGAGCAAAAGCAGAATCAACAGGGTAAGGATACCGATTGT
>JAABTZ010000268.1 GCA_011389605.1 Desulfobacteraceae bacterium | reverse complement strand
ACGATACTTCAGATAGCCAGGCAGATGCTCGAAAAGCTGGGTTATACAGTTGAGACCGCCGGAACTCCGTCTGAGGCATTGCAGATTTCCAAAGAATATGATGCAACAATACACCTTTTGATAGCCGATGTGATCATGCCGGAGCTGAACGGTCGGGATTTATCAGTCCGGTTATCCAAAAACCACCCTGACCTCAAAACCCTTTACATGTCAGGCTATACAGCCGATGTGATCGCCCACCACGGGGTAATTGATGAAGGTGTTCAATTTATTCAGAAACCGTTTTCCTTGAAAGATCTGGCTGTGAAGGTGCGGGAGGTGATTGAGCGGGGATAGGCATATGACCTGGCATGGGTATGAATCCGCCATACTTGACATCCCGGACAATATTTTTGGCCTTTCTTGGGAATGCACCTTGAATCCGCTATGGTGCACTGCTATAAATCGTCTACCTGCCGCAAAAAACCGCCCCAACATAATCAGGACAATGAAACCACCAGCTCTGAGGTTGGCGGAAAACAGTAGATTGCTGTAAATCCAACCTGCTGCAATCCTGTTAAAAATCACCTGGTAGCTGTTTTTCCAATATTGGAATAATTGCCAGCAGAGATTTTGCTCCTGGCAGCAATCCATCTGGGAACGGCCGCAGGCAAAGTAGTCCTTTGGGCGCTATTGCCATATGCGGAGGCTGGCTCATATATTCTGATTCCTTACAGATGCTTTGTAATTTTTAGAGGATCATGGCATAATGGATTCACTTCGAGAAGATGGGGTTTATTTAGCCATTAGGACACCGCCTGTCGATAAAGCCTTAATATAAAAAGCATGGAGGGCACCATAAACCACCTTGAGCCTTTAATGGACAATGCCAGAGAATGCTTTGATTTAACAGAGCCTGGCCACCAGAGGAGTGTGCTGAATCTTGCCAATGCGCTGCTCGATGACATAAATATTGAGATTGCCGATGTGGTAGAAATGGCGTGCCGGCCAACAGCACCATTGGAATTTAAGATAGCAGCCAAATTGGTGAGTTCGCGTTTCTTCCTTTTGCAAAACGACCGACCGCTGAAAATTGGCATCGTGTTTGCCATGTGGGGTGAACAAAACCGCCTGCAGCCGAAAAGCACTGCCAATCCGCATGGTGAAGACTCCCTGTGCAACAAAATCCGTCAATTAGAATGGATATGCAGGGACACAGCTGTAGATTGGACCCTTTACCCTGTTGATGATGGCTGCCCTTATGGCAGCGGTCAGGCGGCCCGTGAAATTGCGTCCAGGCATGATCGAAACAATAAAATCCGGATTATGTTTCTGGCCGAATATCTTCCCGCCACCTCAGGTCCGCTGCGCGGTCTGGGCTCGGTCGATGATTCGCGAAAGGCAGGCGCCATTATTCTGGGCTGCAGCCAGGCAATAGCGGATGGCGCAGACGCGGTTATCTATACGGACGCCGACAATTCAGTGCATTTGGGTCAAATAGGGCTGTTGCTAAGGCCGTTTATACAAGACGGCATAAGGGTAGTACTTGGCAACCGCAAGCATCCTGATTCGGTACTGGTTAAAGACAGCGCCCGCTGGGGTATCGGCATCAAAAATTTGCGTCACATGCAGCGCATGATTGGACAGGCTATATTTTCTCGCGGCATTTTGGATACACAGGCTGCTTTTAAGCTTTACGAGAGTCACCTTCTCCAGGAGATAATTTCCAACCCGACGGTTTTTGATTTTTCTTTTGACACCGATTGGATGGCAGCTTTCATTGCCCGTGATGAAGCATTTGCGCAAACCCCGTTTGCCTTTCTCGATT
>JAABTZ010000267.1 GCA_011389605.1 Desulfobacteraceae bacterium | reverse complement strand
GCTGAATCAGCAACAGCAAAGCAGCAGCCGATGACGACATGGGAGATGCTGCTACTGGGGCTCTTAAAGTCCATGCGACGATATAATTTGCTCCAAACAGCTGCCAGCCAAAAAATGGCTCGTGTAATTGATGAGGAAATCATTGACTACAAGGACCTGGAAAGAATTATTGACCATTTGCCTGCGGAGTTAAAAAATGCGGGTGAAAAAGATTATGGTAACCCTGAAGTGATGTCGCCTGCGGCCATGCAATCGTGGATTCGTCACCACAAAATGACCGTTTCTTGTATAAAAAGTCTGTGATATAAGGCACACAAGAACTTTGATTAAAAAACTCCTCTCTATAATTCTTTTTTGTTTTTTCCCTGTTTTCGCAGGCAGTGCAGGGCCCATGGAAACCTCGGAGATCCCTTCCCTATTTAATGCCGTGCGTATTGACGGCAAATTGACGTTTTGCGGCGAAGAAGTTGAACTGGGAAAAAATGATACCAGAGAGCGCATGGAAAAAGAACTGCTTCTGACACTCTGGAACCGGCCCCAGGTGGTACTGTGGATAAAGCGTTCAAACCGGTATTTTCCTGTCATTGAGCAAAAACTCAAGGAAAATGAAATGCCGGAAGACTTAAAATATATTGCACTGGTTGAAAGTGCATTAAGGCCCCATGTCGGCTCACACAGAGGTGCCGTAGGATTCTGGCAGTTTACCAGGTCAACGGGCGAAAAATACGGTTTAAGAATTGATTCTGATAAAGATGAACGCAGAAATATCTTTAAATCCACTGATGCAGCCATTGAGTATTTAAAGGAACTTCATGAAATTTTCGGATCCTGGACTCTGGCCGCAGCCGCTTATAACATGGGCGAGCACGGGTTAAGGGCGGAAATCATGGTCCAGAATAACAAGGATTTCTATGATCTTTATCTGTCCCTGGAGACACAGCAGTATATATTTCGGATTGTTTCGGCCAAACTCATTATGACCCGGCCGCAGCGGTATGGATTCAATTTTTCAGAAAAAGATTTATATTCTCCATTGTCGTACGAGGAAATTGAAGTAGAATGTTTTGGCCAAATCCCGATTGCAGTTATTTCTGAAGCTGCAAACACGAGTTTTAAAGTTATCAAGGACTTAAATCCGCAGCTAAGAGGGCATTATCTTTCCGCAGGCAAACATTTAATACACGTTCCCAAAGGTTCCGGGAAAGGCTTTCATGCCCGGTTTAAGTCTTTGATAAAAAATTGGAATGAAAATCAAAAAGGCCGGATTTATGTGGTTAAACCAGGAGACAATCTCTCCAGCATTGCCCAGCGATTCGATATCCCCCTGTTGGCTTTGATTCTATGGAATGACCTGGATTATAAAGAAAGTATTCATCCGGGAGATCGCTTGATCATCCACCCCCATAAGGAGGGCCTTGAGTCTGCGCCTTTTTCTGATATTCCTTAAAGACCCAGGCTCCTGCTTATGGCCGGAACATAACCGGAGTGCACCTATTGAGCCCGGGGAGGTATACATCCAAAAGTGCTGTCTTTGCAGGAACGGGGGAAGGACGGATCAGGCAAGAAAACAATAAGGATCGGCTTGGGTGAAGATATCAAGGCCGTGTCCGTAGCCTATGGCAAGACACCCACCGCAGACCGGCCGGACCGGACATTTGCTGCAGGCCCTCGAGCCGCTCCTGTATTTTTCGGCAAGGAAACCGTGATAAATATCACTTAAAGACTGCTTGTAAATATTTCCGATCCAGGAAGGCATTTTCCGGCAGGCATGGACTTCTCCGTCAGGCAAAACCGAGACGAAGTTAAATGCCGCCCCGCAGCCATGGCCTGTGCACCCCCCTTTTGCCGGAAGATCTTTCTTCCATCTTAACAGGTTAAACAGGTTGTCTTTATATGCCATTATGGAATTGGACCCTGCTGCTTTCATGTATGCTGACAGAAACCCCGGAAACAATTCAGGGGGAACGGCTGAAAGCTGAGCCCCCTGACCCACGCTTGCCAAACGGTTGAAGGTAAACAACTCGGCATGCCCGGTCAAAGATTCTGCCAGCTCCAGTACCTGGTCCATGTTTTGCCGGGTCAGGGTAAGCATTACCATTCGGTAGATCCCGAAACTGCCCAGCATATCCAGAAAATCCATCGTACGCCTGTAGTGGCCCGCTCCCCGTATATAATCGTTGTGCTCTTCCATTCCCTCGAGGCTGACCTGATAGAAACCCGGCTTATGAACCTGCATCATTTTTTCGATCCTGGCTGCAGGCATTGGATTTCCTAAAACCGCGGTCATGAAACCCCTGTCAGCAGCCTCCTTGTAAACCCGGTCGAAATGAGGATAGAGCATGGGATTGCCCCCGGAAAAAGACACATGCCCGTACACATTGTGGCTGGTGCAAAAATCACGGAACGTATCCAGAACCCGCAGAGCCTGATGCATTGCCATGGTCTTTCTTTCGCTTCTGTCATAACAATGACGGCAGTTTAAATCACAGGCCTGGGTAATGTGCCATTGCAGTGTAAAGGTATCTGAAGAAAAAAAATCCGGATTGGTTATCTCACCTGCGGGAAATTTGCCGGGGCGCCGTATCATGGTTTCCGGAGCCAGGATCAGCCCGCGCTGCTGGCTGCGGTAAAGAAGATTCTCGATGGCTGCGGCTGAGATGCCGCCTTCAGCCGCAGCCCCGGCAGAATCCACCCCTTCGGCCACGATCTTGAGAGCTAGCAGTTCATCGGAGCCTGCTTTACAAATCTTGATATCCCCGGAGTCGGGCCGCTTCCAGACAAGTACATATGAAGTGCCCGGGGCTGGTACAACGTTTTCGTCCACTATTAAATCCGGCAGGTTTGACCAGTTTACGGCCAGCAAATCAAGGGCCGGATTGACAATACGGGCCCTGACTCTTTCCGGAAAAACCGGCGGATAATTTATGAGGCGATACCTGGACTCCTCTATTTTTGCAAGATCAGCAAGATACGGAGGAAAACAGCTATCATCGGGAAAGGCCTGAAGAAACTCTGAGAACCGAACGTTTTCCGGGATAAGGCCTCCCATCTCCGGGACAATCTTAAAAGAGACCGGGTATCTTTGCTGCAGATTCTTGCTGAAACCGGATTCGGGCATAAACTGCTCTTTCGCGGGAAGAATTCGATGTTTTCAATAATGACGGCTTCGCAAAAAGTCCAATATCTGCGTTACGCGCGATTTTTCAGAATTTCACGTACGGCTAAGTACGCTGCATTCTTCAAAATC
>JAABTZ010000026.1 GCA_011389605.1 Desulfobacteraceae bacterium | reverse complement strand
AATCATCGCCTAAAACTCTTTCATCAATCTCTAAATAATTAAGGGATTTTACCAGCTTTCCGAGCTTGTCATACCCGTAATTTCTTGGATCGAATGAAGGCATATTTTTATTGATGTAGCTTCCGACAGCCGATAGAGGTGCCCAGCCATCATCCCTGGATACTGCATTAATCGCCGACGTTATAGCTGCTTTCAACTCCGGGTTTTCGGATTCATCAGTTCTGTCTGAATCTTTGAGATTACGAAGTATCTCTGTATATACAAACTTGTCACACGCAGAAACAAATGGCTCAGGAGTTTTCTTTTCACCAAACCCGTACACCACAAGGCCGCTTTCACGAATTCTGTTGGCCAGCCGGGTAAAATCGCTATCCGAGGATACGAGACAGAACCCATCCAGCTTGCCTTCATGAAGCAAATCCATTGCATCAATAATCAGACATGAATCTGTAGAGTTTTTACCCTGCGTATAGCTAAACTGCTGAACAGGCTGAATTGCATGTTTATGCAGATATGCCTTCCATCCTTTCAGTTTTGTTGTTGTCCAGTCTCCATAAGCTCTTTTGACATTTGCCACTCCAAATTTGGAAATTTCTGCCAGCAACTCCGCACAAACAGATGCCTGTGCATTATCGGCATCAATAAGTACAGCCAGTTTGTTGTTTTCATTTTCCGGCATTTTATACTCCTTCAGTCATATTATGCGAAATTGCTTTTTTTAATTTTTTTGAAAAAACCAGTCACAGCGCAAATCTGGCTATCTCTCGTACTGCTGTGAGATCTTCGGGGGTTTTCATTGTATTTTCAGCGCGAACCAGCGCAAGACGGGCGTGCCGCCTGGCGTTGTTACGCATCGCAGCGTCCCCGGCCGCGGCAAGCGATTCGAGGGCCTTGAGCAGCCGCACGACCACTTCGACCATGCCCGCCCCGTCCCGGGCGATTCCGGTAAAAGCGTCGTCGAACATGTCTGCCACTGACAATTCCGGCACTGCAACGCGGTCGCACTGCACCGCGGAAACGTCAGCCGTCTTACCACACTCGTTCCACATTACGAACAGGCGGACAAGTGTGCCGGTAACGCTGATGGCGGTTCCCGGATCATTGACCGCGGTTGAAAGAGCGCGGCTGGCGATCTCCGAAAGAACCAGCAGTCCGAAGCGCGGATCCTGATCAAAAACCCTCGAACTGCCAATCTTAAACGCTGCAGTGACTGCTGCAGCGTCCTTGTCAGACACTTTGCCTGAGGCATCCCGGATGACCCACGCGACAGGGCGGTCTGGCGTGCAAAAGGTTCCGGGCAACGCTTCCACAAAAATTCTCAGTTGCGACTCCACCGCCCGGGTTTGCAACGCGGCTGTGTCAACACGCTGTACGTAGCCGATGGCTTTTCCAAAAACCGCCCGGCACCCATCCGGAGGGCTGGACACCGCGATGCCCCCAAGGCGCGGCTCCGACTGTCGTTTCTTAATCGCCTCCGCTGTAGCTGTCTCCACCTTGGTGATCGTATGTTCCAGCCGGCCTAGCCGGGCGATGTTATCAACCCACCGGATAAAGGTGATTATGATGACTGCGAGCACAATTATTGTCAGGGAAAACAGAATAAACCGACTGGCCGTTCCACCATAAAGCCCGTTCATCAGCGCAATGAGAGCGACCACGCTGTAGATAAACGCGCCGATGAAAGCCGAGAGTGCATTTTGCGAAACGTCATCGCTTATGATCAGTGGAAAAGAGCGGGGCGTAGCGGACCTGCTTGCCGATGAATAAGCGGCCACCATCGAGGCCACAGCGAACGTGGCTATCATTAACATGCTCGACGCCATGATTTTGAGAAGAGTTTCGGTCGATCCCTTCGTGATCTCCGGCAGGAAACGGCCGAGATCGGACATGTCCATGAGATTGGAAAGAAAAACTGCGCCAATGGACAGCACGCATACGGTAAGCGGCTTGATCCATAAATGCTCACGGAAACGCTTGATGATAAAACTCAGGTGATCCAACATTTTCGGCTCTCCTTGCACACTATCAGGTGCGGCTGCTGAAAGCAGGCTTCATTGCTTCCCATTTGTATTCCGCACCCTCTTTGATCGACTTTCACGCGCCTTCAACTGGTATCTGCAGGCGACGGTGAAGTTAAGAGATTCTCACCGGGGGTCCAGGATCTGCGCGCCTGTTTTTTGATTTCTCCGGCTTCGCTTTGCAGGCCAGCTTCGGCCCTGGTTGCGACTGTTTCGGGCTCGGCGGCCGGCTTTGTCCCCGCTGATTTGGCTGCTTCCACAGCCCCCTGGCCTTCTATCATTCGAACAGGAACCCCGTGAGGGAAGGTGACTTCGCGGGCATCGTCCGGCATTGAGATTCCCGAATCCTGGAAGGCCCGTTTGACGAGCCGAATGACGGACGATTTCACTTTTAACCAGCTGTGTAGCCCGCCATCGAGCCAGAAATAAACACGCAGGTTTACCGTGGACGGTCCAAGGTTTTCCACGAGCACCAGGGGTTCGGGCTCATTTAAAACGGCCGGATGTTCGGCGAGCACCTTCAGGGCGACTTCCTGGGCAAAAGGGATGGAATTGTCGTAGCCGATACCCACGATGAAATCATCTCGGCGATCGGGATTACTTGTGAAGTTGCGGATCGTGCTTTTGAAGACGGTCGAATTGGGGACTTGCACCTGATTGCCGTCGAGTGTCATCAGAACAGTTGTGCGAGAGGTCAGGCGCTGAACATAACCCGCGACGTTTGCTACTTCTACCAGATCGCCTTCACGAAAGGGCTGCTGCAGGCTCAGAAAGAGGCTGGCGAGAAAATTCTCGGTGATGTCACGAAATGCGATGCCCAAAACCAAACCAATCAGTCCTGTGCCGCCAACAACCGTAAGCGCAAGTTGCGTTAGCCCTGCGATACGGAGCACAAGGTATAGGCCGGCAAGCATTACAAGCATTCCGCCCGCCCGGGCCATTACTTCTCGCAAAAGCTGGCTGAGGGATCGGGCTGTAAGCCTGCGACGCAGTACGTATACCGTTAATCTGGCGAAAATCCATGAGATAGCTATTACGACCATCGCCACCACGATCAGGGGCAGCAATCGAACTACTTTTCGTGCTAAATCATTGAGTATCTGAAAGGTTGGATCGAAATCCCAAACCGTGGTGGGAGCCACTTTGATTTGGTTGACGACTGCAACCACGCCCTCCGTATTCCTGGCAAGGTCTCCGGCCCATTGCTTGGATTCATCGTTTTCCGTGGTTCCTTTCAGGAAAACGATTCCTTCCTGGACAGTGACCATGGGCTCGCCAAACCAACTTGTCGTTTTAAGAATATTTGCGATTCTCTGCCTGATCTCGTCATCCCTGGCCACGGGCTGGACTTCGACTTTACCTGAGAGCTCGGGTTTGCCGTCAGAGGCTTTTGCCGGCACCGGCCTATCCATGCCTTCTAACTGTTGGGCAGCAGCTGGAGTGAACGCAAAGACAGCGCAGCACAGGAACGTGGCGCAGATGAGTCGGGCCGGCCGAGACCGGCCAGGGCCCTGGGTTCGAATCAGGAACCGGCCCCGGGGCCGGTGAGTTGCTTTTTGATCCATTGTTGAGGCTGGAGTGGGTTGCCGGTGGCAGGTCCGGCCAGGTGTGTTGTCCATTAGCTCTTGCCAATCCATTCCGATACCCCCCCAACCCGTTTTCACGATGCCGCCTTGCAAGGCCCAGCGGCTACCATTATAAGTAAGCAGGGTTTGCGGACTTTGCAAATGAGAGTTCAACACCAGATTATGCCGAAACCAGGGCGGCCCGTCTTTTAGAAACGGTACAAGCCAGCCAGGATAAGATCATTTTTTCCGATAAGATTTTCATTCATAAAAAGATAAAGCTTTTTTAAAAAATTTCCAGCTATTGAGAACGCTGCCCATATTAGGGTATCAACCAATACCCGGCTCTTATCAGGCTTCTCCTTTGCAATTTAATGTAGGCGCATTGCAATTACATTGCTGGCAGAAGTCGAATACAGAATTTAAGGACCAGCGGAAAACTAAACCCATGGATTGGAAGGATACTTTTTTCCAGGCGCGCAATGTTTTGAAAAACAGGGCTTACAGGTTTATTTTTTTAACACAGCTGCTCTGCTAAACCCCATCTTTGGTTTTTTAACAACCTTTAGCCCTATGCTCCGGGCTTTTGCAATCATAGCCTCAAAAGCGGATTTGGAAACATGAAACAATGGTTCCACAATCAATATCTGCCCGCCGGGTTTCAGTATTGACCCGATCTCCCCGAGAAAATCCTCCTGGCTGGCAACTTCGTGAAGCATGTAAAAAACCAGAACAAAGTCAACAAATTCTGAAACGCCTATTCTGTCCTCCCCGCATTTGTGCAGCACAATGCGGTCCTCAAGTTCCGTGCCATAAACTTTGCTTTTGACTTTCAGGAGCATCCCGTCCTGCAGATCTGCAGCAATTACCCGGCCGGATTTGCCCACAATCCTTGCCATCTCTGTTGAAAAAAAGCCGGGTCCGCATCCGGCATCCAGCACTGTCATTCCTTTTTCGATATATGGTTCCAATATTTTACCGGGGTTCTGCAACCATCTCCGGATTGGATTGTCCAGGCCAACTGAGATCTGAACCGGACAAACATGGTGACTTCTTTTTCCCATTGTCTTATATCCTCAACCAAGAATTTGATGCATTCCAAAATTTTAACGGCTTTGTAAAAGGGCCGGGGTCAGGGCTTGTCTTTTATAAGATCTTTTGATCTCAGCAAATTTTCAACCGCTTCACCGTCTTTGGCTGTAAATCCGATATTAATCCACTGGTTTTTTAAAGTGGCAATGAAAATTCTGTCCCGGCCTGGACGGCCGGAGTCTTTGGGAAACCAGATCTTAAAGTTTCCCGTACCATGAATGCGCCACTTTCCATTTCTGATTGTGGGCTCCAAAACAGTGACATGCCCGATATCATCGATTTTTACGCACTTTTCTTTTCCTGTTGGAAAATAGTAGTTATAAAAAACGATATGGGTGCCTGTTATGGAAATAAGTTTATCAGCATACTCTGTATACTCTGTATTTGTGTTCATAATTCCTTCACATTTCTATTATCTTAAATGTTTTTTCAGGTTAATGAACCAGACAGACAGGGCCATGCTGAATATTTATACAGCGGAATTACGCTCTTTGTTTTTCAAGCAATAATTTCCAGCGTCTTTGACGATGCCGGTAAAAAAAATGAGCAAAAAGCCAGATCATCGGGGACAGCAAGCCGGCCCTGATTTCGATTTTATCAGTGTAATGCACTTTTCCGGGAGATACTTCATGGAAAGTGATGTCATGGTTCCATACCCGGGCAAGCTTTCCTTTTTCCTTACTGGAAATGGTGTTTGCGGCTTTATCAATTTTTACCAGCTCAATGGTATGGCTGCCAAGGGGAATAAATTTTAAAAAATACAGTCTCAGATGATATTTTTTCCCAACAATCCACTCCCCATCCAAAGCGCCGTCTTCATCGGGAATAAAACCAAGAATCGGGGAGGCGACAAACTGAAGGGATTTGGGCTCAATGATTTTCATCCACAGATCTGTCTCAGTACAGGCAAAATGTGTGGAAATACGTGCGATCATTTTTTTCCTCTACATTATCAGCCGGTAAATTCTGTTCTAGTTCGACATTTTCGCGTCTTTGAGGGTGGATTGCACCAGATCGTAAAGCTCCCGGCCAGGCAGGCCCTGGGCCTCGATATCGGCGATCCATGCTTCGCGGATGGGATCAGCGGCCCTGGCACGGAAAGCGGCCAGCTCCTCTTCTGAAATCATTACTTTCTCCACGCCTTTTTCCTCAAGCACTTTGTCCCATTTTTTGAGCAGTCCCTCGTAGTTGGCCAGGTAAAAGGCGATGGCCTCATCAACGCTTTGGTCAAGGGCGGCGCGGTGCTTGTCCGGCAGGCTTTCATAGGCGTCGATATTGACCACCACCGGGCAGTTGACGGTACCGGGGTTGAGATTTGCGGTCCACCAATCGGCCTCGTTAATAGTCCCGAAGCTCAGATGCGCGTGCTGGGCAAAAGAGACAGTATCGACAACGCCGGATTTCATTGCCTGATACGCCCCGGTAGCGGTAACAGAAACCGGCACTGCGCCTACGGCGGCGAAAGCCTCGCCCAGACCGCCTGTTGCACGGACGCGCATACCTTCAAATTCACTCAGTTCGTCACGCACCTCGCCTGTGCCGGCAAGGTTATATTGAGGTATGGGCAACGGCATAAGCAGCTTTGCGTTCCACTGCGCCATTTCCCCGGCCACGGCCGGGTGCGCGTAGACTGCATGGCTGACGGCAACTTCCTGCTCAAGGTTTTCCACCCCGAGAAAGGGCAGTTCCAGTACGGTTATCAGGCGGTTTTTGTCAGGGTGATAGCCTGCACAGAATTGCGCCATCTCAAAGGCGCCGGTAGAAATCCCATCGAGGTTTTCGCAGTTCCCGGAGAGACCGCCATAGGAAATGTTGAGGGTAAACTCACCGCCGGTTTTTTCAGAGACCAGTTCGGCCAGTTTTTCTACATGTTCGGTAAAGGCCCGGTGTTTGCCCCAGAGGGATACATTCCATTCAGTGGCCAGAGCCTGGCCTGCAAAAGCAAAAAACAAGAAGGCAACGGCCGCGGCGCGCACCAAAGATTTCATAAGGATTCTTCCAATCTATGCATATAGTTGATCTGGCTTTTCTGTAAACGATTCCGATTTTAAAATAAGCAGTATAAGGTCAATTGCTTCTGCAATATTTACTTCAAAGTGTTATGTGCCGGCAACACATGCTTGACAGGCAGCATAGACACCCGCTCAAGAGAGTTGAGGCACGCCTCAAAATCAATGGGCGGAAAGCAGGCAAAGGGTGTATCCTTGTAAACCAGGTTACATTGGGAACATCACCTGCATCTTCGCTGTCATTGCCGGACTCAGTTGTTTTAGCAGATCGGCATTATACGAACCGGTCGGCATCGGCCGAATGCCCGGATCCATAACAACCTCGCCGTCGACACGGGCTTCGTTTTGAGTGACTGGATCGACAAGGTAATTGGTCTTAATTTCTGCTTGGTATATTCCCT
>JAABTZ010000025.1 GCA_011389605.1 Desulfobacteraceae bacterium | reverse complement strand
GTGTTGACAATCTGCTGTGCCGCAACAGCATACTTGCGCGAGGTCCAGGCAGGTGTTCCCTCTTTGACTGCCGGGTCAACGTTGGTCGTGACAATGGAAATGGTGTAGTCGCTGTTGAGCTTTATATCAAACGTGCGCAACTGCTGCGGAAAATCATGTAACGATGAGGTTTCAACCTGCCAGAAGCCCTTTTCAGGAGCGTTGACCGGATCAGGTGATTCAAATGCCTTAACTGTATTGAAATGACGATGACCGGCAATCCACATCAGTAAATTGGGATGGCTGTGAAGCTCTTCAAGCAATTCAACCAGGGTTGCCGCATTTTGCGGCGCATCGGGGTTGGCGGAATTGTCAAACCACTCCATAAAGCTGCCTTTTTTCTGGACGCAAATGGGCACGTGCGCTGCTATGATCATGAGTTGATCCTGGGCATCACCTTTGAATCGATCGGGTAATCTGCGATCCTGGCAAACCCGCTGTCATGATCGTCGCATCCAAGCATCCATGAACTCAAAGAAACACATGCAACTGTGCCAGCGGTAACTTTTATAAAGTCACGGCGTGATATGCCGATGTATGGCTTTGAATTTTTTCTGTTTTTCAGATCGTCGTTTATCATTGGGGGCTCCATTTCTTTAAATTTAATATCGAATTTCACAGGCGATAAAACCCTGTAAATAAACCATATAATTTGCCTCAACTAATTCTGTATCGGCCTGTTCGGTAATAACTTTAGTGGAAAGATTGCCCCGCTTGTAAAAGCGGGGCAGCCGCGTCTCCGGCGGTCACGGTACAAAGCGGGGCCAAATGCGGTGATCCGTGTCTGTGGCATCTTGCATTTGGCGGTTTTTTTTGATCATCAAGGCTGCCGGCAAAACAAACTTTCATTCCAGTTGGGTCACCGATATCCCTGTCAATCAAGACAATGTTAAAATCCTCGTTGTTGCTGGTCGCTCCAGGTGGAAAATTGAAAACGAATATTTCAATACCCTCAAAAACCAGGGATACAACGCAGAGCACAATTACGGCCATGGAACTCAATATGCGTCTTTCAATTTTCTCCTGTTTATTTTGCTGGCATTTTTTGTCCATCAAATCCTTGAACTGAGTGATCCCCTGTATCAGCACTGCCGGAGCACATTCACTTCTCGAAAGGAATACTGGAACCATCTGCGCTGCGCCATCAGGATTCATATTTTCAGCATCTGTATTAAACCGAAATTCAACCACCCCGGTCCATTGTTTTTTAACGCCAGAGGACTCAAAGGCGATTGACAGTGTTTCGGCTTTGGGAAGCCAGGCAGAGAACTCAGATATTCTTGGATCATCCACAGAAATATTGATCTGTCGTATCCAATAGGTGTAGCAGAGTATCCGTTTTTTTGTGATTACCAGGCATCCTGAAAAGCCCTCGGCCCGGTTCCTGTATTTTTTTCCCGGCCCTTTCACACGCTTTGTAATAAACCATCCGCCAATGCCTTCATCAGCAACAATAATCTGCTCAGCTTCAATGACAGGCCGTATTTTCCCTGGGATGCTCCCCATGCCAAACAATCGATATGACAGGGTCTTTTTCATGGGTTTCGCCTTTTTATCTGCCTGTCCAAACCATGCATAATCCGGAATTGTATCAAAAATCAGGGCAAAGCCGCTGCTGTCAGAACGGATTTAAGGTCAGCCTGTTTTCCGGCACCAGGATTGACGGCTTCGTAAAAAGTTGGGGAAATTAAGAAGAGTTACATTGTGAAGCGCCTGAAAAATCGTTACAATACATTTTTGGAATGTAAACCCTGCGGCCTCTTTAACGGAACCAACAGGAAAGGAATTGTGTGATGGGATCTGATTCAAAAGTGCTGATCAATCCGGCCGGAACCGAAAAAATCTATGAAAGATTGCAGTTTTCCCAGGCAGTGCGGGCGCAAAACATGGTCTGGGTCTCTGGCCAGGTGGGCATTGACGAAACCGGAAAGGCCGCAGAAAGCATCGAGGCCCAGGCCCGGGCGGCATTTTCCAATCTGAGCCATGTGCTGGAAGAAGCCGGCACCGGCCTGGAAGACATCGTGGAACTGGTCACCTACCATACTTCCATGAAGGGAATCGGCAAGTTTTTAAAGGTGAAGGCGGAATTTATCCCTTCTGATTTTCCGGCCTGGACGGCCGTGGGAGTTACCGAACTGGTCATGCCCGAGCTTCTGTGTGAAATCCGGGCCACTGCTGTGATCGGAGGCGGGAGGCCGCAGGCCTAAACTTGCTGGAAAAGGCCGGATAAAATGGAGCAGCTCTTAAAGTCCGCCAACATAATCCTCTATTGCAGGCACTGGGAACAGACCGTGGCATTCTACCGGGAGCAGCTGGGCCTGCAGGTCAATTTCTCAAATGATTGGTTTGTGGAGTTCTGCCTCAATGACCGGGCAAGGCTGAGCATTGCCAATGAAAGCCGTGCCTCGGTAAAAGGCTGCGGCGGGCAGGGCATTACCCTGGCCCTGGAAACCGGTGATATTGAGTTGCTCTGGAATCAGATCAACCAGAAGGGGTTTGCCCCAACACAAATCCGGGAGCATGCCTGGGGCGCCCGGGTGTTTTATTTTTTTGATCCCGAGGGCCACCGCATCGAAATATGGCAGGACAGACAGTAAGATAAACAGGCCCTGGTGCTGCCCCCGGGGGCAGCACCAGGGCCTGTTCCCTGCCGCAATTGGCATAAGCAAAGTTGATGGCACCGTAAAAAATCCAATATCTGCGTTACGCGCAATTTCTGAAGAATTTCACGTACAGCTAAGTACTCTGCATTCTTAGAAATTGCGTAACTCTTGATTGTGAATTTTTTACGGCGCCATTTAAAATCAGTCTTTTTGATAGAGCACCAAACGTGACAAATTCGCCAAAAAGATTATTTTTTACACAAACGGTCTATGGATTAACTGCGATTAGAAGGAGTCATGAATATGGAGATTCGAAAAGTGTTGTGGCCAACTGATTTTTCAGGCAGCGCCGAGACGGCCCTGTCGCATGTGCAGTCCCTGAGCCGGAATTACGGAGCAGAAGTCCATGTGCTCCACGTGCTGGAAGATATCATCCATCATCAAAGCTGGTATGGTGAATTTGAACCTGAACACGTGGAAAAGCTAATGGAAAAGGCACAGCGAAAGGCCAAACAGAACCTGGACCAGATCTGCGAAAATCACCTGGAAGGCTGCCCTTTGTATATCAAACACGTGGCAGTAGGAGATCCGGCAGCGGAAATTTTAAAACTCATTGAGCAGGAAAAAGTGGATTTGGTGGTCATGGCCACCAAGGGCAAAAGCGGTGCATTTGACTATGGAAGCGTGACAGAGCGGGTCGTCAGGCTTTCCCCTGTGCCTGTGACCACCATTCCGGTAGAGAGCTGAAAATAAGCAACCCGTGCTTTATTTTTGGCACGGGTATTTAATAAGCCATGATCCGGGGGGCAGGAATGTTTTCCCTTAGGGGTTTGGGTATTATAGCAGGCCCTGCTCTTTGTGTTTTGCTGCAATGGCATCGGCCAGTTTGTCTAAGGCGTCCAATTTGGCCTTGATGGCCTCATTATCTACTTCCGGGCAGTCTTTTGCCCCCAGGGTCAAGGCTTCGGCCGGGCAGCGCTCGATACAGGATTCACACGCCGTGCATAGTTCTGCATCAAATTGCGGTGCAAACCCCGCATTCCGGCTGCATGGCGGCAGCAGCAAGCGCTGACCCCAACAGGCTTGTTTTTGTTCATAAATGTCTGAACCTGTTATTAAGTCTGTACCCGGTTGCCCGGGGGGAAGCTGTCCGGCACCCCCTGTTACACGGCCCCCTTTATCCCCGTCTTCCGATCTGAGCAGATTGTTTTCACGACTTTGAAATGATTCTGCACCCCCTGTGCAAAGCCTTTGGCTCCGGAGCTTTATAAGCAGGAAAAATTGGTCACATATGATCTTTGGTCACATATGATCACAGATTTCCCCTCTTTTTACCCCCGACTGTTGATGTCTGTTTAAGCCTAAACTCCCTTTAACCCTTTTAAATAAGGTTAAAATCACGGATGTACAGATTCCGGCACGAACCTTGAAAGGTTAGAAGCAAAACAGGGTTTACGATTGCAAAATAAGCCAAGAAATCGGCTTTTAGCGGAGAATAGCTGCCATGATTATCGTCCGAATAAGCATGCAAGTGCAGACGGAAAAACAAAAAGAGGTGATGCAAACGCTTCTGTCGCTGATGGTCCCAATGGAAAAAGAAGCAGGGTGTCTCAGCTATGCTTTGCTATCCGATATTAAGGATAAAAACACCCTTTATGTCCTTGAAGAATGGGAAAACCGCCAGAAGCTGGAAAATCATCTGAAATCAGACTTATTCGGTGTCTTGCTGGGGATCAAAAGCCTTTTGCACCGGCCGCACGGCATCCGTATTTACACTGTTGAAAAAGCCGAGGGCATGAACGCGGTGCTATCCGCACGCGGCAAAACAAACAACAGCGATTCCTCAAAAATCAAGGAGATTAAGCAATGAATGAATGGAATCAACCCCCCGGGGGACCCCCGCCGACGTTCGAAGAGGTGGCGGCAAAAATCCAACAAAAATTTAAAGAATTCAGGGGCCGTTCGGTCCTTATAATTGCAGCATTGGCCGTGGTTGCTGTTTTCTGGACCACATGGTTCACGGTCCAGCCTGAAGAAACCGGGATTGTGCAGCGTTTTGGAAAAGTTGTCCGCACGGCCGGCCCTGGACTGCATTTCAAGCTCCCGTTTGGCATCGAAACAGCCCGTATGCTGCCCACTGCCCGGGTGCTTAAAGAAGAATTCGGTTTCCGGACCGTGGCCAGCACGCCCGGGGAAAAGAGCCGCTATGATCCCAGCGGGGTTTACAAAGACGAATCATTGATGCTCACCGGTGACTTAAACGTCATAGACGTCCAGTGGATCATCCAGTACCGCATCGAAGATCCGATCAGTTACCTGTTTCATGTCCGTGATACGCCCAAAACCATCCGCGATATCACCGAGGCGGTTATGCGCCGGGCAGTGGGCAACCGCATAGGCAGCGATGTGCTCACCACTGGCCGTGTGGCCGTGGCCAGTGAAGCAAAAATTGAGATACAAAAGATTCTGACCGAATATAAATCCGGAGTCCAGCTGGTAACCATCGAGCTTCAGGACGTGACCCCGCCGGATACCGTAAAACCTGCCTTCAATGAGGTCAACGAGTCACGCCAGGACAAGGAACGGACAATTAACAGGGCCGAAGAACAGGCCAACAGGGAAATCCCCAAGGCCCGGGGGGTGGCGGCGCAAAGCATCAGCGAGGCCGAAGGATACGCCCTGGAGCGCGTCAACCGGGCCCAGGGGGAGGCCACCCGGTTTGAATCCATTTTAAAACAATATCTGGGAGCCCCCCAGGTCACACGCCGGCGTCTGTATCTGGAGGCCATGACCGGCCTGCTGGCAGACATGAAGGGGCTTTATATCGTGGATCAGGATCAGCAGGCCATGGTGCCGTGGCTTTCAATGGAATCTGGTTCACAACCATCAGTGCAGGGGGGACAAAAATGAAATTTACCTTGAAAGTAGCAGGCATAGCCATATCGGTACTGATTGTTATCGTGCTTTATAGCGCCCTTTACACCCTTGAAGAAGGCCGCCAGGCCATAGTCGTGCAGTTTGGCAAACCCGTAGGCAAAACCGTAACCGAGGCGGGCCTTCACATGAAAGTTCCCTTTATACAGGAAGTCAGACGATTTGAAAAGCGTCTGCTCGTCTGGGACGGTGATCCCAACCAGGTTCCCACCAAGGGACGCGAGTTCATATGGGTGGATACCACGGCCCGGTGGCGGATCGCAGATGCCCAGAAATTTCTTGAAAACGTGGCCAGCGAAGAAGGCGCCCAGTCCCGCTTAAACGATATTCTCGATTCTGTCGTACGCGATCAGGTCTCAAGCAGTGAGCTCGTTGAGCTCGTGCGCAGCGCATCATGGGAAGTTCCGGAAGACGACGTATTAAAGGAAGTCCCAAAGGAGAGAGAAGAAGAGCTTAAAAAAGAGATCGCCCGCGGCAGGGAGCAGATCACCCGAACGATACTGGCTGAAGCCCAAAAAATCATCCCCCAGTACGGAATCGAGCTGGTGGATGTTCGTATAAAGCGCCTCGATTACGTGGAAAGCGTGCGGAAAAAAGTTTATGAGCGCATGATTTCCGAGCGCAAACGCATTGCCGCACAATTCCGCTCCGAAGGAGAGGGGCGCAGTGCGGAGATCCTCGGTGAAATGGAAAAAGAGCTTCGCCGGATACGTTCCACAGCCTACCGTCAGGTGCAGGAGGTCCAGGGCAGGGCTGATGCCGAGGCCACGAAAATATACGGTCAGGCTTACAACAAAAATCCTGAATTTTATGCCTTTTTGCAAACACTTGAAAGCTACAAGGAAAAGACAAACTTGAATTCCGTACTGATCCTTACAACCGACAGTGACTTTTACCAGTACGTCAAGCATGCAAGCCCGGAACAGGCGCAGATGCCACTGTCCGTGGATTAACAGGAAGACGCCGGCCGTCAGCACGGCAGGCCGGCTTTAAAAGCGGAAAGGAACCGCCATGTCAAAGAATCTGGAATCCAAAAATATCGAAGAATTGCTGGCAGAAGCCGATGAGCTCCTCGGGCAGATTGACTCTGATCTCATCAGCGAAATGGAGGAGGAACATCGCCTGCAGCTTGAAATCCATGCTCAGAATCTGGAAAAAATCAAGTCAGAGGTCCATGACGAAACCGAAAAGAAAAAGGCTCCGGATGCAGGCTATGGTGCAGGGGGAATGCACGAGGCGGTTGTTGAAATTGTAAAGGCCATGCGGGGCCTGAAAAAACTTTTTTCATGAAAATATAATAAATGCCTTCCAACAATAAAGATCCGATCAAAGACCTCAGGGATAAACTGCGCGCCTTTTTCGGTTTCAGCGATCAGAAAAATAAAACCGCGCTGCCGGGCAAAAATCGCTTGAGCATTTGGTATCTGGTGCTGGCAATATTTTTTATTTCTTATCTGTATCAGTCCATGTCTTTGCCAAAAACAGAAACGATTGCCTACAGCCAGTTTAAACAGTACGTCGATCAGGGGCTGGTAAGCGA
>JAABTZ010000266.1 GCA_011389605.1 Desulfobacteraceae bacterium | reverse complement strand
GTTATAAGCGAGGCCAGGTCATACTGTATGGGCCCGATCCGGCCGGCCTGAAAATCGATGAAAAAAAAGCCCTTGTCTGTAACCATGATATTGCGCGACTGCAGGTCCCGGTGCATAAACCCGTAGTGGCCGCAGGCAGCAGTCACATCTGCCATTGCGGAAAATTCAAAGACAAGGCCATCCTTGTCAATATTTTTCATTTCCAGATAGTTTACAAGAAAGGCGTTTATAAAATAAAGACCTTCTTTTTCAAGGATCATTTGCCTGTCATAGACAGGCCCCTGGTAGGCCCAGGCGGGGTCAAATCCTTCTTTGCCCAGGTTGTGCATAAAAATCAGGCTTTTAATGATCTGGGTATAGTAAGTGAAAATAATATCCGCATCAGCTGTTTTGCTAAGGGCTGCCTGCAAAAGTGTGTCGCCAAGATCGGCTGCAAAGGCAAGTCCTGAAAATTTGTCGTGGTCATAGATTTCCGGTACGGAGGCTCCTTTGGCAAAAAGATGATTGCCGATTGATACAAATGAGTCAAATTCCGTAACCTCGTTTTGAGTCTGGACTCCGTGGTCAGCGACAATAATGCTTTTATCTCCGGAAATCAGCCTTAGCCATTTCCTGTCTGAGCCGTCTCCGGCAAGAGGCTGGCATTGGATTTTATCAAATGTGGTTTTCTGCCCCAGGTGTTGTTTAAATATCTCCGGGGCCAGGGTGTCGATTACTCCCTTACGAAAGGATTCCGGGGTTCCCAGATCATTCCAGTAATGGCCCCTGACCTCCATGGCCTTTATTTTATGTCCGTCTGCGATCATGGCTGAAAACACGTCAATGCTGCTGACAGGTTTTCCGGGTTCGATATAGTCATAAATTGCCGGATCAATGACCTGAAGGCCTGTAAAGGCCATAAGGCGTTCTTTTTCCCCGGGCCCGGGATCAAAATTTATGATGTCCTTATCCGGGCTTACGGCAACCTTGTTGAAGGCCGGACAATCATGCATTACCAGCGTGGCTGCAGGTTTATGGGACCTATGCTGCTGCACTAGTGCCGGAATGGAAATGTCGGTAAGAATATCACTGTTGATGACAACAAAGGGCCCGCGGCCAAGCACGTCCGCGAAATTGCCGATTGCCCCGCCGGTTCCGAGAAGCTGCGGTTCATATCTGACTATAACAGGCACAGGATAGTTTTGAGATTTGATAAATTCCGTGATCTGTTCTGGAAGATGGTGCAGGTTGACGGCAATCCTGCCGGCACCGGCATCAATGAGCCGGCAGATTATTATATCGAGAATTGGCCGGCCTGCAACGGCAAACAGGGGCTTGGGCACATAACAGGTGTGAGGCCTCAGCCGGGTGCCAAGCCCGGCGGCAAGAATCAGTGCGTTAAAAGGATAATTCGGCATTTTTGTGACAACCGGTCCTAATTGGGCAGGCATCGCCGGTATAATTGCACTTTTTCCATATACAATTCAAGCAATTGCTTGTCTTCCTCATTTTCCGGGTTCAGCAGCCCCTGGTGAGTAAAGAAGGTAACGGCGTTTTTGTAGTTGCCCCTGGAAAGGCCTTCATTGCGAAGAACTTCATTTCGTTTATACATTCTGCTGCCCAGGGCCTGGATTTTTTTGGTGTAATTTTTGTGTTCAAGGATCGGGCCTTTGGTATAGCGCAGATAAAAGTTGAGCACCACCCAGTAGGCCTCAAAATATGCAGTGAGAAAGCCTGCAAACAGATTCAGCTTACGGAAACCCGCGGAAGTGAGATTATAGGTGTCGGGCAAAGTGGGGTGAGGCGTTAATATTGCATCTTCTATAAATGCCTTGAGATTTTTGCGGATGGCTGGCTCTATCTCCTCTGTGGGATCAAAAATGAATTCCTTGCAGAAAAAATCCTTCAAAAATGCATAGTGCCCGTGCAGGTCTGCCGCAGTAAACTGAAATGCATCCAGGGCCAGTATGGAAAGGGAGGTATAGGCTGCGGGAGCAAAAAAGATCACACCATTGTTTTTGTAATATTCAAGGTTGGGCCGCTTGCTTTCATGGATTTTAAAAATGGGATTCGGAGGCGTGCCGCCTTTGTTGCTGGTCACTGATTTTTCTATGTATTTATTTGAAATAAAGGTGTCGAGAACGGTTTCAAAAGCCCCCTGGCGGTCGATGTAAAGGGTGTCGGCCATCTTAACGCCCCGAAAGGAAAGGTAGTTCATGTAGGTTTCGGCATGGGTCAGAAGCTGACGGTAGTAAATGCGTTTATGGGAGCAGTTTAGCAGGGCCGCTGCAATTACTGCATGTGGGGTTATCACTGATTCATTGTTGACGGCGTTGATGATTTTTTCGCCAAAGAAATGCAGTTGCTGTTTTTGTTCCTCGCGGCCAAGCTTGGCAAAAGGCGTTTGGCCGGAGTTAAAATGCTCCTTTATGGAAAATGGCTCATGAAAATTGATATAAATTTTGCCGAATTTTTTTTTGAGAAATTTTCTGGCTTTTAATACGTTGACAAGGCTTTCCGGGCTTTTTCTGCCCCCTTCCATTTCGTGGATGTACGCTTTTTCCTCAAGTACCCGGTCGTATCCGATAAAGATGGGAACAAAAAGCATGTCTTCCCAGTTATTTTTCATATATGCGTCAACCAGCAGGGACAGAAAACCGATTTTAGGGGGAAGCAGCTTGCCTGTTCGGCTTCGCCCGCCCTCGATAAAAAACTCCATGTGAAAGCCTTCGGTCAGCAGCTTGTTTATATATGCTGAAAAGATTTTCGGATAAAGGGGCTCGCCCTTAAATGTGCGCCTGAGAAAAAAAGCCCCGCCGCCACGGAAAAGGGGGCCTATGGGCCAGAACGACAGATTCCTGCCCGCCGCAATGTGCGGGCACGGGAGGTTGTTGTGGTAAAACACATAGGAAAGGATCAAATAGTCAAGATGGCTTTTATGACACGGCACCAGCACCAGAGGCCCGGCCTTGGAGGCTTGGCGGATTTTGCTTAACCCCTCCTGATCCACTGCCATCCCGTCAAACATTGCCCGGAAAATCCATTTCAGGCAAATGTCAAAGAGCCGGACTATTTTAAGGTTGTAATTTGCCGCGATTTCATCGAGAAAATCCGCAGCCTCCTTCTGGGCCTTGTTGATTGGGACTTTGTGTTCGGCGGCATATTCGGAAATAATCTTCTGGGTTTCCGGATGGGTCATAACTCCTTGTATGATCTCAGTACGCGATTTGAGAATCGGGCCGGTAATAGACTGTCTGTGACGGTTGATTTGATCGATCAGGTATCTGCGCAGATAGATGGCCTGGCTTTTTTGGTTGAGCCGCGTAGCCTCGGGAGTTTGGAGAAAGTCTTTAATGCAGACAATCTCTGCGGCTTCAATCCATATTTTTCCGGGTCTTTTGAGCATCATCCACAGCCGGCGCAGCCGTCCGGGTCTTTCAGGGGTGCCGAATATCACGTCAGTGATTGACAGTCTGGTGGTTTGGGGGGACCGGTCATATAAAATCAGCTGAGGAACAATATATATCGGGGTATCAATTGTTTTCTGCATCTCGATGAGATAATCAAGGGGGTCTGTCCATGACTGAGCAAGCCTTCTGTATCCGTCGTATTCTTCGATCAGCGAAAGCATTGCAGAGTCTCCGGACAAAAGACGGTTGCGATAAAATTGCTGCTGGTAAGGGTCCGGCATGGAAAAATGTTTAAGAAAATAGCCTGTGTGGAAAACAAACCCCTTTAAAAGCCTTTTGGCAGGCTGCCAGAAATAGGTGGAGTAATCAAAGCCGAGGGCCGGGTATGGAAGGCCTTCTTTGAGATACCGGCAGTGGTAGAAAAAATACTCAAACGGGCTGCGATACTTGTTGACGTAGATTATGATGCCCGAGTTTTCAATGTCTTTTAAGGACTTTTTAAGATTGGCGTCCATCTTGGGGCGGCTAAACAGCAAAGCGCTGATCAGGCGGGCCAGTAATCCTCTGGATGCAGGCAGGTAACAGAAAAAAGGGTTTGAATCGTTTTTTTTGTCCATTTTGGATTTTTCTTCCGCCCGGGCCGATGATTTTTTCCCCGGCAGGCGGTGTCTGTTATATGTCATGGCGTGTGCCTTTTTTAGAATTTTTAAAAATCATAACAAGATGTATCTGTGTTTTCAAGCGGCAAACTACCACCAGTGCCTTTAAAATGACTGCCGGCAGCCGGGGTGCCTGCGGTGCTGTATTGCCCCGGGTTTTTGCTTGCTTTACAAAACCTGCTGTGTTAGAAAAAAATCTGTAATTTTGTATTTGCTGCAGGTGTCTAACCCGATCGAAACAATAGATATTGTGATGTGATCATAAATATTAAACAAAGGAGGAAGTGGTGTTATGAAAACTTTAATTGGTGGTGCAGTCGCAGCCGTAATCGGCGTGATCGGTCTGGCAATCTGGTTTGACGCATTTCTACAGCTTCTTGCGGGTGCAATCCCGGTGATGCTTCTTCTTGGCGGTTGCCTGGCCCTGTACCTGGGTTTTGATGAGCTGAAAGATACCTGGCAGAAGGATACGGGCGTGGAGCCCGGCCCTTCGGCTCAGCCTGAAAACGAAGCTGAGAAATATCGCAAGGAAAACGAAGAGCTGAAAAAAGAACTTGAAAAAATAAAGGCTGAAAAATAACGGCCTGATCTGTTTTGCTAAAAGCTGCTCATTTTATAAAACCCCGTCTGCGCACCGCGTCCGGCGGGGTTTTGTTTTAACCGCCCCGCCGGTTAATTGCAGATGTGGCAAGTTGATCGGCAAGTTCATTGTCGGGGACTCCTTTGTGGCCCTTGACTTTGATAATTCTGATATCGGAAAACTGCCCCATCAGATTCCGGAGGCTCTGGACAAGCTCGGGATTTTTCTTTGCTTTCCAGTTGTTGACCAGCAGGCCATGCACGTAACTGCTGTCAGTGTGCACCCGCACAGGCAGGTCTTTACGCTTCAAAGACGAAAGGGCTTTGCGGACCGCCTCGAGTTCGGCGATGTTGTTGGTTGCATATCCTATATACTCTGAAATTTCCTTTTTCTCCCCCTTATAGCGAAGCACCGCCCCTATACCTGATGGCCCCGGATTT
>JAABTZ010000265.1 GCA_011389605.1 Desulfobacteraceae bacterium | reverse complement strand
ATGTAAACGTGCCTCCTGCTGATTAAATGTTATCTGTAAAAAATCAGTATATACCGATAAATCTTTATTTATAAGTGAATAATCAAAAATATAATAACACATTGCTGGCAATTTTCAAGCCAGATCGGTCATGGGGAAACGATTTTTAAGTGAAGCGCAAACAGATATATCAACAACTGGTTGAGGTCGCAGGCAAGGCGGGTATCCGGGTTCTGGAGCAAAGTCTCCGGGCCTCCGGGGTAAACGCGCAAAGCGGACTGTGCAGGATTAAAGGCGAATCGGTTTTTATCATGGACAAGCACCTGGGGGTCAATGAAAAAATTGATATTCTGGCAGATTGCCTAAGGCAGATGCCACTGGATGAAATCTATATTATGCCGGTTATACGGAATTTTCTGGATCGCACATCAAAGTGACAGGCAGGGCACACATAAACCCGGAATTTAATGTCCAAAGCAGCGCCATCGGCTTTTCCTGAAAAAAGTTTACATAATATACATTATCAGACGTTATAAATTTATCAGGAATAACAAGGTCACTGCAATAAAATGATAATAATCTGTTATCACAGTATATTCAAATATATTCACGGCCTGTGATTTTGGATTGATTGATTGATTCAACTGTGCTAGCCTAACACGTTTCAAACAACCAGAAACCAGACAGAAAAACCAGCTGCGATCTTATGACCGAACCAAACAAAGCCGGCATAACCGAACCGCGAAAAATCTATACTGTCAGCGAACTGACTTCACGAATCAAGGCGCTTCTGGAAAAAAACTATTCCTTTATCTGGATTTCCGGTGAAATTTCCAATCTGCGCATCCCTGCATCGGGTCATTGCTATTTTACATTAAAAGATCCCGACTCCCAGATTCAGGCTGTAATGTTTAAGGGGCAAGTCAGAAATCTTAAATTTGCCTTTGAAGCCGGCATGCAGGTAACGGGATTTGGCCGCATCAGTGTATATGCTCCCCGCGGCAGCTATCAGATTATCCTGGAATACCTGGAGCCCTCTGGCGCAGGCGCGCTGCAGGCCGCATTTGAGCAGCTCAAGCGCAAGCTTTCCGATGAGGGTCTTTTTGATGCCCGATACAAACAGCCCATACCTTTTATGCCATCAGCCGTAGCGGTTATAAGTTCGGCAACAGGTTCGGTGGTCCATGATATTATCAGGATTATTTTCCGCAGGTTCCCAAACATGCAGGTTCTGGTGATCCCTTCGGCAGTCCAGGGTGATGCGGCTGAAGCCGAAATAGTTTCCGCCATGGAGCTTTTAAACAGCCACCAGGCTGCTGACGTGGCAATTTTAGCCCGCGGCGGCGGCTCTCTTGAGGATCTTTCAGCCTTTAATTCCGAGGCGGTGGCCCGTGCTGTTTTTAAATCAAAGATCCCGGTGATCTCCGCTGTGGGTCATGAAACAGATTATACCATTGCAGACTTTACTGCCGACCTTAGGGCACCAACGCCCTCTGCAGCAGCTGAACTGGCAGTTCCGGTAAAAGAAGAGGTGCGCTACACCCTTGAAATGCTCACACGGCGAATTTCCGGCCGGATTTTGAATCAGACCCGGGAGCTTCGGCAAAACACGGAAAAACTCGCCAAAAGACTGGTTCATCCAAGACGCCGCATGGATGATCTGCGTATCCGCCTGGATGATGTTTATGCACTGTTGATTCAGGCTGCAGGCCGTGTTGTAAAAGACAGACATGATCGCCTTTCCTGGAGATATGACCGCCTTCTTGCCACGCCCCTGCAGGCCAAAATTTCTGCCATGGCCGACCGGCGCAGCCATATTGACCGGAGGCTTAAGTCCGCGGGCGCTGCCGTTGTTCAGGAAAGTCGCTTACGGCTGGAAGCCTTGTGCGGCCGGATTAATGCTTTAAGCCCTCTTGCGGTTATGCAGCGCGGCTACAGCATTGCCAGGACACTGCCTGAACACCGGGTGCTAACTGATGCATCGGTTGTTGATCCTGGCAAAAAAGTTGAAGTCATACTTGCAAAAGGCGTTCTAACATGCCGGATTGAAAGGATAAATCAAAATGGCAAAAAAGACATTTGAAGAATCCATGACCCAGCTTGAAAAAATCGTGGAAGAACTTGAGGCCGGCAGCCTGCCATTGGACAAGGCCCTGAAAAAGTTTGAAGAAGGTATCCAACTGTCCCGTTTCTGTTTTGAAAAGCTGGATGAAACAGAAAAAAAGATTGTCCAGTTAATGGAGCAGCAGGACGGAACTTTAAAGGAAACCCCTTTTGCCGCCAATGCTGTGCCTGCAGAAAGCAGCAGTTCTTCAGATGATGAGTGATATGCAAAACACTGCCGCGGGCTTTGACCTGCGTGGATACTTAAAACAACAGCAGGAAAGGATCAACAGGCGGCTGGCCGCCCTGCTTGACTGCAACCGAATCCAAACCCGGCTGTGTGCAGCAATGAAACACTGCCTTATGGCCCCGGGAAAACGTCTTCGGCCTGTTTTGTGCATTGCCGCGGCAGAAGCGGTCACTGAAATTGCGGATGAAACCGTGCTTGAAGCCGGCTGCGCCATTGAAATGATCCATGCCTATTCCCTGATCCATGATGATCTGCCTGCCATGGATAATGACGTACTTCGCCGGGGTCAGCCCACCTGCCATGTAAAATTTGACGAGGCAACCGCCATACTGGCCGGAGACGCCCTTTTAACCCTTGCTTTTCAAACCCTTGCAGGGTGCGCGCGTTTTCAGGAAACAAACACTTGCCTGATACTTGAAGCCGTCAGCCTTATCACCCGCTGTGCCGGATATGAAGGCATGGTCGAAGGGCAAATGCAGGACATGGCCGCAGAGGGACAATCCCTTGGGCTTGACCCGCTAAAACAGATGCATGCTCTTAAAACCGGCGCGCTTATCAGCGCCTCTGTGTCATGCGGTGCTCTGCTCTCAGGTGCTGATGAGCAGCAGAAGACCGCCCTGCTTTCTTATGCCGAAAACATTGGTCTGGCATTCCAGGTCACTGACGACATTTTAAATGTTAAAGGAAACCCCGAGCGCATGGGCAAGGCCGCGGGAACCGACCAGGCCCGGGCCAAATCCACCTACCCTGCCCTCATGGGCCTTGAGCGCGCCGGTGAATATGCTAAAGATCTTGTTGGCAATGCCTTGCAGTCAATCGGAATTTTTGGTAACACAGCAGCACCTCTTGCAGCTATTGCGACCTATATTATTGAAAGGGATAGATAACTCTAATGAGCCTGCTTGAAACCATCAGCTCCCCGGCTGATCTGAAAAAACTTCCACGTTCACGGCTGCCTGAGCTTGCACGGGAAATTCGTAACCGAATTGTTGAGGTGGTCTCCAGGACAGGCGGACACCTGGCGTCCAATCTGGGGGTCGTGGAACTTACCATAGCCATTCACTATGTATTTGACATTCCCAGAGACAAACTTGTCTGGGATGTGGGCCACCAGTCCTACACCCATAAGCTGTTGACCGGCCGGGCCGGTCGGTTTTCGACCCTTCGGCAGTTCGGGGGCATTTCAGGGTTTCCCAAGATATCGGAAAGCCCTTGCGATGCCTTTTCCACCGGGCATTCCAGTACCTCGATTTCAGCAGGTCTTGGCATATCCTGTGCCAAGCGTTTGAAAAATGATAATTCCCGGGTTCTTGCCGTGATCGGCGACGGCTCCATGACCGCCGGAATGGCCTATGAGGCATTAAACCAGGCCGGAGCAATTCACAAGGAGCTCATTGTCATTTTAAATGACAATGAGATGTCGATTTCGCCCAATGTGGGCGCCCTTTCCTCTCTGCTTAGCCGGACGTTTTCAGCAAAGTTTATCCAGGACAAAAGAAAGGACATCGGCGAGCTGCTGCGCTCGCTTCCCGGCATAGGAAGCGACGCCTATCATCTGGCCAAGCGCGCCGAGGAGTCCTTTAAGGCCTTTGTTACACCGGGCATGCTTTTTGAAGCTTTTGATTTTGAGTACTTTGGACCCATCAAGGGACATCGGATCAATCACCTTATTGACATTCTTGAAAATATAAAAAATCTTGAAGAACCTGTCCTGCTCCATGTTGCAACCAAAAAAGGACAGGGCTATCTTCCGGCTGAAGCCAATCCGGTATATTTCCACGGGGTTGGCTGTTTTGACGCCGAGACCGGGGACAATCTTACCTGCAGCGATATTCCTTCCTACACAGAGGTGTTCGGGCAGACCATGGTCAGGCTTGCGGAAACAAACAGGAAAATAGTGGCTGTAACCGCTGCCATGCCCGAAGGAACAGGTCTTGCCGAATTTTCGGAAAGATTTCCGGACCGGTTCTATGACGTTGGCATTGCCGAGGCCCACGGGGTCACTTTTGCCGCGGGCATGGCAACAGAAGGGCTTAGACCCGTTGTGGCAATTTATTCCACTTTTCTTCAGCGGGCCTATGATCAGATAGTCCACGACGTATGCCTGGAGTCCCTGCCCGTGGTTTTTGCAGTTGACCGGGGCGGAATCGTGGGTGAAGACGGCCCGACCCATCACGGCATGTTTGATCTAAGTTTTTTGCGCTCCATACCCAACATGGTTGTAATGGCGCCGATGGATGAAAATGAACTCCAGAGAATGCTTTTAACCGCGGTAGATTATCCGGGCCCGATTGCGATTCGTTACCCCAGGGGCAAGGCCACGGGCGCTGCCCCTGAAAAAATTAATGAGCCCATTGCATTGGGCAGGGGCAAATTGGTTTGCAGCGGCGATGATGTTTTGATTGTGGCAATTGGATATTCTGTGCTTGAAGCACTTGAAGCCGCGCAGATGCTAAAGGAAAAAGGCATTTTAGCCACGGTGGTAAATGCAAGATTTGTCAAGCCCCTGGATACTGAGCTGATAGGTACCCTGATCCAAAAGATTCCAAGGGTGGTGACAGTGGAAGAAAATGTGCTCCAGGGTGGATTTGGAAGTGCGGTAATAGAAGCCATGGCCGATGCAGGAATAACCGGCTTTAAAATCAGCCGTATCGGGATCAGGGATACCTTTATAACCCATGGCTCCAAATCCGTGCTCAGAAAGCATTACGGTGTGGATGCAGATGCCGTGGTTTCTGCGGCCGAAGCACTGTGCCGGAATCTTAACTGAGATGAAAGATCAGCGGCCGGA
>JAABTZ010000264.1 GCA_011389605.1 Desulfobacteraceae bacterium | reverse complement strand
TAAATGCATCCATACTTTCGGCCATAACCGGATTTGCCGGATTCTTTGTCTCCCTTGCAGCACTTCTGGCCCTGGAAAAAAAAGCCAGACACTCAGACCGTTACAAACCAAGCATCGTAGCGGTCAAACGCAGGGGCACAAAACAGGGGGACAAGTGTGAACTCTGCACTTAAAATCCCATGCAGTCAGGTTATTGTCCCATAAGCTTTTCGAGAATAAGACGGGTGACAAGGTATGTGGGCTTTATCCCCTCTTCTCCCATACTGCCTGAGGCCAGGGTCTGTCCGCTTTTAAGGGGATTGTCAGAGGCATAATATACATACATTACCTTAAGATCAGAAGAGATGTGGCCACGGATAAAGGCGGCGTTGATGGCCCTTTGATAGTGCCCTCCCTCCATTTCCAGTCCCACGGCTTTCCACGTGGAGTCCTGAAATTTTTTCAGTACATAACGATTCTGAAGCGAAGTGCCCAGCACGGTAATAATGGGTCCTGTATAAACATTTACTGAGTCATCGTCAAAATCACCTTCCTTTAAATAATTGCTGATCATGTAATTGTGAGGAGTGCCTTCGAGTACATGGGCTGTTGCCAGCATTATATCACCCTTTTCGCCCGGCAGGATGCCGGCTTTGCCTATCACTGAAATAGATCCGGCATTGAGCATATATTGCCTGCCTTCATGCTCCCATGGATAGAGCAGCTCATCCATAATCTCAAATGACTGCTCACCGAATGCATAATCCATAACAAGCAAAACAGGCTGCTGCTGTTCGATACACCCGGAATCAAGATGCAGGGCCGGGTGCAGGGGCAGTCCGGCAATGGCTGATGTATCAATAACCCGGCAGTCGATCTGTGACCCGCTGGTATCAGGCAAATAATGACAGCCGTGCTTTTTTGCAAATTCATCGACCATATCGGTTTTGTCACGAAGTTTGCGGATAAATTCGTAGAGGTCACTGCCTTCCTCTGCCCCTGTCTGCTGTTTGGCGGCGGCATACCCGTAAAGAAGGTTGGAAACGCTGTGGCGGTTGGCGCTTATTATATGCAGAGGCCGGTTTTCAAAACCCAGTTCGCAAAGGGCCTGCTTGATATTGGCAGCCCATTTGCGCGCATGGGTGCGGTTTAATATCTGCGCGCTCAATGAAGGCGGGAAATGCACGGTCACTGCCTTTTCAAGGCTCTGGAGTTCATCGTCAACCCATTTGCCCATGCTGTAAATAATATGAAACAAGCCGCTGTTGGCATCAAATTCCTTCCGGCTCTTTTCAAGATTCTCGTAAGTCTGCCTGGTTTCGTCAAATGTCCTGCCCAAAAGCAGGCTTAGGTTCCACAGGGCCTGATCAAGCTCCCCGCCGCAAATTTTATCAATGCATTCCAGGTGATTTTCCAGGCTCTGCCATTCAACGGTGACGTTGCCATAATCATCACGCATTTTGCTCTGCACTTTTTTGGCTTCCATGTGCAGAAATGTTATATGGGTCATGATGTCGTAAACTTCGCTCTGCCCGCGGGTAATAACAAAGCTCATCTCCTCTTTGCTTATGCTGAAAGATACCCTGCGACGTTTGAGAGGCTGAATTTTTTTGAAACTGGTTCCCTGATAATCCTGCTGGCCTGTCATCACGATCCGGCTGCATCCTTCAATCCCCCTGGGGAGGCGGTCTATTACATACTCAAGTCCTTTTAACTCTATGGTTCTGGGATCGGCAATGGAGCCGTAGATCTCAGGGCTTAAAATGCGAAGCGCGCTTTCCAGTGTATTTCCGGTACGGCCGCCCATCCGGTAATAGCCCCGGAGCAGGGCTGCGTCGGCGATTGTTTTAATCGTGCGGATGGCAAGCCTGGATTTATCGGCCAGTGAAAAATCCGCATAAGCATTGCTATTCAATGTCATGACTTCTCCGGTTTGCGTCTCGGGTGAATCTACAGAGGATATTTATAGCGCTTTTTTTCAAAATTATACACTGTAAGTTCCTGATCGGAGCGCTGTATGACGTATTGAGGCTGCAGGGGCACCTTTCCCCCACCGCCGGGCAGATCAATCACGTACTGGGGAACTCCCATTCCGGCAATATTTCCCCTAAGAGCTTCAACAATGGCAAGCCCTGTTTCAACGGGAACCCGGAAATGAGCCGTTGCCTCAACAGGATCGGGATGATGCAGATAGTACGGCCGCACCCTGGCAGCCAGCAGTTTGCGCATAAGGCATATCATGGTTGTGGGATTATCATTTACGCCTGCCAGAAGCACGGTCTGGGATCCCAGTGGGATACCGGCGCCGGCAAGCCTGCCACATGCCTCGATGGCCTCCCTGGTTAGTTCATCCGGATGATTGAACTGAATATTGACATAAAGAGGATTAAACCTGGCAAGACCGCGGGTGAGCTCCGGTGTTATCCGCCGGGGCAGCATGCCGGGCATACGGGTGTGAATGCGGATAATCTCCACATGATTTATCCGGCCAACAGCCTCAAGGATAGCAAACAAGCGGCTGTCATCTATCATAAGGGGGTCGCCGCCGGAAAGAATTACCTCCCTGACAGAGGAAGTTCGGGAAATATAGTCTATGCCGGCATTAATTGTATCCGGGCTCACTGTTTCAGAGTCTGCTACCTGCCTTTTGCGCATGCAGTGGCGGCAGTAGACGGCGCACTGGCCCGAGACAAGAAACAAAACCCTGTCCGGGTACCGGTGGATCAGGCCCGGCACCGGTGATTGTACAGCTTCGCATAAAGGGTCAGGATCACTTAGCCCGTCAGGCTGCAATTCAGCGGGATCAGGGACAAACTGCCGCCGGACCGCCGCGCTTCCGCCCCGGATCAATTCAAGGGCATACGGATTGATGCGCAAGGGGTATTTATCGACTACCCTGCGGATTTCCGGGCCGGATACATTGAGCTGCAGGGCAAGATCTTCAGGTGTGCAAAGGCTTTGGGAGATCAGCTGCTGCCAGCAAGCCCGGGATTGAGGCAAAGCCATATGCTAAAGCCCCACGCCCTCGATAAGGGCCCCGCAATCCGGACATTTGCTGTCTTCAACACGATTTTCAACAACTGAAAATCCCCTTCTGGCAATTACCACGGCATTGCACCCGGGGCAATAGGTATTCTCAGTGGATTCACCCGGCACATTGCCGGTATATACATATTTCAGGCCGGCATCCAGGCCGATCCGTCTTGCCGTGCGCAAGGTTTCCACGGGGGTTGATGGCCTGTCGGTCAGGCGGTAGGTTGGATGAAAACGACTTACATGCCAGGGCGTGTTTGGCCCAAGTTCTCCGGCGATAAAACCGGTAAGATCCCTTAATTCCTGCTCTGAATCATTTAATCCGGGAATCAGCAGCGTGGTGATTTCCAGAAAAATTCCGCTCTGCCTCATCTTTTTAATTGTGCTCAGCACATTTTCAAGCCTGGCAGAACAGTATTTTTTGTAAAACTCATCTGTAAATGCCTTCAGATCCACATTTGCAGCATCCAGATACGGCTGGATCATTTCCAAGGCCTCAGGGGTCATGTAGCCATTTGTTACAAATACATTTGCGATTCCCTTCTTTGTTGCCTGGCGGGCCACTTCCAGGGCGAGTTCAAAAAAAACTGTTGGTTCCGTGTATGTATAGGCAATAGAAGAACTGCCGGTAAGCTCTGCTTCTTCAACAATCCGGGCCGGGCTCAGGGCCTTGCCCATGATCCGCCCCTGGTAATCGGTTGCCATATGGGCGATATCAGCATTCTGACAGAATTTGCAACGAAAATTGCAGCCCACGGTTCCTATGGAATAAACCAGGCTGCCCGGATGGAAATGAAACAGCGGCTTTTTTTCAATGGGATCAACATGCCTTGCTATAATCCTGTCATAAACCAGGGTGACGAGCCTTCCACCATGATTTTCACGGACATTGCAAATGCCCCGGCTCCCGTCTTTTATTGTGCAGCGGTGATGACAAAGACTGCAAGTCACCTTGTTGCTGCCTGCTTTTTGATAAAGCAGCGCCTCCATAATAATTATCCTCCTGAAATACTGATATGTCTTTTTTTTTATTTAAACATAAATTGTGGTAGCGCTGGGCTCAAGTGTCAACTTTATATCTTTTCATTGCGGTAATCACCCGCGCAGCTTGCCACCTGCTCACCATGGGCCGCCCGGTGACTCACCCTGTATTTCAATTCCAGGGGACTGGCACGGAACCTGGGTATGGGATCGGCCACAATGCCGGCAAAGCCGCCAAAGGGACTGTACTGTATTGCGCGGGAGGACTCCAGCCGTTGCAGCAGGGCTGCAGCAGGGCGAGGAAACTGCAGCACAGTGCGCCATTGCAGCGGTACATCTCCAAGCTTGGAATAAAACAGCCGGCGGATTTCATTGATACTGAAAAATCTCGCGTTTCCATAAACAGTGGTTTTAAAGAGCCGCGCGGTCCTGCAGCGTATTGCGTAAAGAGAAAACCTGTTTAAAATCCCCACAAAAACCCGGTCACGGCACACCCGGCAGGCCTCCTCCAAAGCACGTTCCGGATCTTGGCAAAATTCCAGGCTTAAAAAAAACACCACATAATGAAAGGAGTTGTCGTCAAACGGCAAATCCTCTGCAAACCCCTGGTGGAGATCCACGCGGCTGCCAAGCCTTTGCCTGGCAAAATCGAGCATGTGTGAAGACGGATCAATTCCGGTAAGCTCGATTCCTTTGTTTAGAAACGGATGAAGGCTGGCCCCGCTTCCGCATCCGATATCCAGCAGGCGCCGGACAGGCGCAGGCCTCAACATTTCGGTCATTACGCCGATTTCAAGCTCCAGCACCCTACGATTTCTTTCGTCGGAAAGCCATTTTTCGTACCGGAGCGCATCCTGATAATCAAACACATAGTTCATGGAGCTCTTTTATGGAAAAAATTCCGGCTTTGCAAGATCATTTTACTGCTGATCCCGGCTGTTACAAAAGTGTGTCAAACCGAATAGCCATACCCGAGGAGCTGGTTCTGGCTATCTCCCCTGTGCGCTTGACATATATGTTGTTGCGGGGATGAGCAAAAGACAGGGTCACCTGCTCGCCCCTGCCGAGGAGTTTGAGATCAGATTCCAGTGTTTCCACAAAAGCGCCGCCATCACTGACATCTTTCATATTTCCGTTAAACAGCTTT
>JAABTZ010000263.1 GCA_011389605.1 Desulfobacteraceae bacterium | reverse complement strand
ATTTATGTGATCAATGGAGATCCTGCCCGTGAGATTGTATATCCGGGGATGGATGACAAGGGTCAATCCCTGGGTTTTTTGAACATGGTCGGCCTCATCAACATCATCGACCACCAGGGACAGGGAAGAATCACAGCATCCCGTGGATCGAAGATCGATGCGTACAGCCGGGTTTTCAAGGTTATTTTCCGCCAGGAAAGCCTTTATGGCTTTTAGTGCACCCGGCTTGACTTCAATGATCAATGCTGCCTCCTTGCTTTCGCTGTCGGACTTTAAAAAAATCCCAGATGATCTCCGCGGCATCGAAATTATGCAGGGGGTTTTCCGGTGCCAGGCGGGAGGTGAAAAACCGGCCGGGCCATTGATGTCCCCATCCGTCAATAGCATAAAGCACCACATCGGCTTTATTCGAGCGGCTTTTCCAGGTGGTGATTTTAACCTGGCCCTGGTAAAGGCTTTCTGTCAAAGGGTTTTTTTCACAGTCGTTTTGCCGCACCCAGAAGGCCATGCTCTGCTCAGCAGCCCAGTAGCGACGAGTGTCTTTGCCGGCAATGCTTTTTGTCCCTTCAAAAGGAACTGACAAGTCTGATGTTCCATGCATGGAAAGCATTGGTATGGTTTTGTTTGCCTCCTGCGGCGACCACTCCGGAGTCCTTGCGTTTGGGCTGCCGCCGGCAGAAGCTGCCATAGGCGCGGCTGCGGCCAGCAAATGTCCTTTTTCAGATGCAAAACGATGGACGAGCATGCCGCCGTTGGAAAATCCAGTCATGTAAATGCGCCGGCGGTCCACTGCCAGCCGGCTGCAGGCGTTTTCAATGACGGCCTCAAGAAAGCCCACATCATCAATTTGATCCGCAGCTGCTTTGCCACAGCAGTGACCAGCATTCCAGTGCTGAATAAATCCGAAAATGCCCATGCCTTCAGGGTAGACCGCGATAAATTTTTCCTTGTCTGCCAGCTTGCTGAACCCGGAGACCCGTTCCATGTTTTTACCAGTGTCAAATGCACCATGGATGATTATGACCATGGGCAGAGGATTGTCAGCCCGGTATCCGGCCGGCAGGTGGACTTTGTAGGTGCGTTGAAAACCATGGATGCGCATAGCCACCTTGGCTTTATAGGTCTGTGGCTCAGGTCCTGGACGGGCGGGCAGATGCGGTGCGCAGCCTGAAAAAATCAGGCCAGAGATCCATAGGATCAAAAGCATGCCAGCCATTGGAACAAAATGGATTGACGGGGATTTTTCAGGCAACAGTCTTGCATTTTTAAATGTCTTCATTGTATAAATTCGCATCTCGGGTTTGCGGCAAACCGAACGGACTTAATATAGTTTAGAAGATAGCGGTTTTGGGCTGTTTGTCAAAACCATGGCCACCGATAACCGGATTTTTTTGGGGCCTAAACTGAGCGATTTTCAAGTTTGCCGCAGATACAAGGAAGATGATAGTCGAGCTATAGTCAACTATGCGAGACATCATCTGAGGCAGTAGATGCGGTAAAATTGAAAATCCCGCAGGGTTTGCAATTTTTAAAGCAAAAATGGCTTAAGCCTTTGAAAATATATTTGAAATAAAATATTTAAAAATTTGAAACGCTCAGTTTAGGTGGGATAAAAATGTTTTGTATTGACATGCATGTGCATACTGTACTGGGCGGCGACTCTTTGATCCGGCCCGAAGAGGTGGTTGACCGCGCACGCGGTGCAGGGCTCGACGGGGTGTGCATAACAGAGCACCATTCATATGATTTGAGTCTGCCTTTTGATGAAATTGCACGGAAAACAGGTTTCCCGGTTTTCCGGGGCCTTGAATATCGTGCCGCCGAGGGCCATCTTCTGATCTACGGAGTTTCGGCGTCAAAAAGCGACCTCCCGCCGGGCCTTCCAATGCAGATGGCCATTGACTGGGTCTGTGCCCGGGGCGGGGCGGCCGTGGCCGCTCATCCCTTTCAGAAAACAATGGCGGGCGCCGCTCTTGGCAGCCGCCTGCTGGAACTCAAAAATCTGACTGCTGTTGAAACCGCAAATGCAAGCCTCTCAGAAGGAGAAAACCGCATGGCCGCGGATGCAGCCCAAAAAATGGGGTTGTGCGGCATTGGCGGCTCTGATGCCCACGGCCCGCAGGTGCTGGGCCGGGCCTGTACTGTGTTTGACCGGCGGCTGCATACCATTCCGGAACTGGTGGCAGCCCTGAAAAACAAAAATTGCCGGCCCCGGAACAATTTTCAATACGGGGCCGGCAATCAAAGCTGTTGTACCGGATAACGGTTTTATTCAACACCCCGCTGCCACCCGGATTCCGGAGTGCAGCGGGGTGTTTTTTTTAGTACCTGTAGTGATCCGGCTTAAACGGACCTTCCTTGGGCACGCCCAGATATTCGGCCTGCTCGTCGGTCAGGTGGGTGAGCTTGATGGCCAGGCGCGACAGATGCAGGCGCGCCACTTCCTCATCCAGGTCCTTGGGCAGGGTATAGACCTGATTTTCCAGGTCTTCTTCGGCCAGTTTGAGCTGTGCCAGGGTCTGGTTGGTGAAGCTGTTGCTCATCACAAAGCTGGGATGTCCTGTGGCACATCCAAGATTGACCAGCCGGCCTTCTGCCAGCAGTATGATGGAGCGGCCCGAGTTTAAGTGCCACTGATCCACCTGGGGCTTGATGTTGGTTTTCTCGCAGTTTTTCTCCAGATAGCTCACTTCGATTTCATGGTCGAAATGGCCGATGTTGCAGACAATGGCCTCGTTTCTCATCTGTTCCATGTGCTGGCCGGTAATCACGTCGCAGCAGCCCGAGGCGGTTACAAAGATATCGCCCAGGGGGGCCATGTCTTCCATGGTGGAGACCTCGTAGCCTTCCATGGCTGCCTGCAGGGCGCAGATGGGGTCGATTTCCGTGACCACCACCCGGGCGCCAAAACCGCGCATGGACTGGGCGCATCCCTTGCCTACATCGCCATATCCGGCGACGACCACCAGTTTGCCGGCCACCATTGTATCAGTGGCGCGCTTGATCCCGTCGGCCAGGGAATCGCGGCAGCCGTAAATATTGTCGAACTTGGACTTGGTCACCGAGTCATTGACGTTAACGGCCGGAAACAGCAGCTCACCCTTTTTGGCCAGCTGGTATAGCCGGTTGACACCCGTGGTGGTTTCCTCGGAAACTCCCCGGATCTTTTCGGCGATCTTGTGCCAGTGTTTGGGATCACGCTCATAGGATGCCTTTAACCGGTTGATGATGCACTGGTATTCATAGACATCATATTCCTTTTCCAGCATCTCCGGGTTGTCTTCTGCTTTGACCCCTTCATGGATCATCAGGGTGGCATCGCCGCCGTCATCCACAATCAGGTCCGGGCCGGAGCCGTCAGGCCAGGTCAGGGCCTGCTCAGTGCACCACCAGTAGTCTTCCAGGGATTCACCCTTCCAGGCAAATACTGCGGCCGATCCGGACTTGGCAATGGCTGCGGCCGCATGGTCCTGGGTGGAGAAAATATTGCAGGAGGCCCAGCGGATATCTGCGCCAAGCTTCTTTAAGGTTTCAATGAGCATGGCCGTCTGGATGGTCATGTGCAGGCTGCCGGTGATTTTAAAGCCCTTAAGCGGCTTGTCCGGACCGTATTTTTCGCGCACGGCCATCAGACCGGGCATTTCGTTTTCCGAAAGTTCCATTTCCTTGAACCCGTCGGGTGCCAGGGAAATATCGGCCACCTTGTAGGGCAGGGAAAGATCGCGTTCCGGGACAATGGCTTTTTTCTTTTCATCGGATTGCATTAACATATGAAATTTCCTTTCATTGGTTTTTAATGGTTTTGTTTTTTTAATATTCTGAAATTCCTGAAATTCTGCTGAAATTTTTATGAATTTAAATCGGCCTGAAAAATATTTAGTTTCAATCCTTTTGATAAATTATAAGATTGCGCCCGACGGACTGCAAATCCGCTTTTTTCAAGCCAGTTTTCAATGGACTCCCGCTTAAATCCCAGCCAGTTGACTCCGTAAACGGTTTTGAGCGAATGCTGCTCATGGCGGTCAAATTCAGCCATGATAAGTTCTCCTCCCGGTTTTAAAATCCTTGCCACCTCAAAGAGGGCAGCGGGCGGATCAGCCAGGTAATGGAGCACCAGGGAAATAACTGCAAGATCCGCCTCCCTGTCACCCAGGGGGAGGTGTTCTATCTCCCCCAGCCGGATGTCCACGTTTTTCCCGTTTTGAGAGAAAAACCGCTTTCTTGCCTCCTCGAGCATCCGGGCTGAGCTGTCAACGCCTATAACTTGTTTTGCATGTGACTTCATGGCCTCAAGAAGCTCTCCGGTGCCGCAGCCCAGATCCACTCCTACGTCATAGGTTCCGGCTTGCCGGAAAATGGCCCGGCTCAGATCAAAAGGACCGAGTATTTCACGTTTTAAAAGATCCCATCGTGATGCAATGTTGTTGAAAAACTTCATGGTTCCGGGCGAGCGTGATTCAATGATCTGCAGGGCGCCTTTAAGATCATCTTCCAGTACCGGGTCTTCTTGAAAAAGGTAGCGGACAGCCTCGATAAAATCCCTTCCCGGTCCGGTATCAGCAATGGAGTAAATGCCCCAGACACCTTCTTTTAAACATTTGGCCATCCCGGCGTCGGCCAGGATCTTAAGATGCCTTGAAATCCTTGACTGGCCCATGTCAAGGACACTTACCAGCTCCCCTACCTTTAAATCATGGTGGAGTAAAATATTGACCAGCCGTATCCGGGTTTCATCTGAGAGCGCTTTAAAATATATTATGTTATCCATATCATTAAATCAACTTATCTTGATGTTTAAATTGAATTATAACGGAATATTTATTTATGTCAAGGAAAAATTTTGATGTTCTCTTAAAAAAATCAAGATCAAGGTTTGCGCAATTTCTAAGAATGCAGAGAACTTAGCTGTACGTGAAATTCTTCAGAAATTGCGCGTAACGCAGATATTGGACTTTTTACGGTGCCATCAATTTTGGCAGACAACTTGTTTCGGCCCACATCTCTTTTCAGCAAAAAGGGTTTATGTTATATACTCTCCTTTATGGTATCTAAACTGACCGGTTCAGATTTTTAAAAGCAGTTAATTTTGATGAGCCTGTAAAAAGTCTTTTTTCCAGGCAGTGTTAAGTTTTAAGTGATTAAGTGTTAAGTAAAATCAAGAA
>JAABTZ010000262.1 GCA_011389605.1 Desulfobacteraceae bacterium | reverse complement strand
TTCCCCTGAGATTGCATCCTGCGGACATTTTTTGGCGCACAGGGTGCAGCCGGTGCAGGCTTCCTCGTCAATTTCATAATGGAACAAGGGCTTGCAGACGCCTGCCGGACATTTTTTATCCCGGATATGGGCCTCGTATTCATCCCGGAAATAAAGAATCGTGGTTAAAACAGGATTGGGAGCTGATGTGCCAAGACCGCAAAGGGAGAATTTCTGCATCATGCTCCCGAGCTCTTCAAGCAGTTCAATGTCTCCTTGCCGGCCGTTTCCTTCGCAGATTCGTGTCAAGACGGCCATCATCTGCTTGAGCCCTTCCCGGCAGGGGTTGCACTGGCCGCATGATTCATCGATTAGAAATTCTATGAAGTAACGGGCCACGTCCACCATGCAGGTGTCCTGATCCATTACGATCATGCCCCCGGAGCCCATAATAGAGCCCAGCTTGGTCAGTTCGTCAAAGTCCACGGCCGTATCAAGAAAATATTCCGGAATGCAGCCGCCCGAGGGCCCGCCGGTCTGCACGGCCTTGAATTTTTTCTTTTTGGGAATTCCGCCGCCGATGTCAAAAATGATTTCGCGAAGGGTAGTGCCCATGGGAACTTCCACCAAGCCGGTGTTGACCACCTTGCCAACCAGGGAGAATATCTTGGTTCCCTTGCTGTGTTCGGTTCCCATGGAAGCATACCATTTTGCCCCCTTGTTTATAATAAGCGGGACATTGGCATAGGTTTCCACGTTGTTTAGATTAGAGGGGCTGTCCCGGAAACCCTTTTCAACTGTGTGAACATATTTGGCCCTTGGCCTGCCAGGCTTGCCTTCAAGGGAAGCCATCAAAGCCGTTGATTCCCCGCAGACAAATGCTCCGCCTCCCCGGCTGATATGGATGTCAAAGTCGAAACCAGAGTCGAGAATATTTTTGCCAAGCAAGCCGTATTCCCTGGCCTGCTGCAGGGCTATGGTCAGGTTTTCAACTGCAAGCGGATACTCGTGCCGAACATAGATATATCCTTCATGAGAGCCGATTGCATAGGCAGCGATCAGCATTCCTTCAATGATGCAGTGGGGATTGCCTTCCAAAAGGCTTCGGTCCATATAAGCCCCGGGATCTCCTTCATCTGCATTGCAGATGACATATCTGTCGCCTTTATGTTTCCGGGCTGTTTCCCATTTTATGGCTGTGGGAAATCCGCCGCCACCTCGTCCCCGCAAGCCTGCATTTTTGACTTCCCCGATAATTTCCTTCGGAGACATCTCAAACAGAGCCTTTAAAAAAGCTGCGTATCCGTTTACCTGCAGATAGTGATCAATTTTGGTGGGGTCAATCAGGCCGTTTTGCCCGAAAATATATCTTGCCTGAAGCTTATAGAAGGGAATATCGGTTTCTTTGGATATTTTCTGCTTTTTTTGTGCAGGGTCCTTGTAAAGGTGTTTGTCTGCAGGTTCGTTATTGACAATACTGTTTTCTATAATCTCTGGCAGGTTTTCTTTTTTAACTTGCGGATAGAACCATTCTTCCGGATGAATCACCATTATCGGGCCTTTTTCACAAAACCCGTGACAGCCTGTAAGCCGAATCTCTACTTTATCTGATTGGCCCTGTGTTTCTAATTCCTCAAGCAGTGCCGTGTATACGTCCTTTGTCCCGTAAGCGCTGCATCCGGTGCCGGAACAAAGTGAGATGATCTTTTTGCCTGCTGTTTTTTCCTTTTGCTGGATTTCACTTATATATTGTTCCAGTGCCTCTTTGCTGTCGAATTTAGCCATGGCTGAGTTCAACCTCCGTTAACCAATGCCGTTAAGAGGCATTTTTTTTATAGTCATCAATAATTGTTAAGACACTAGAACGGTCAAGACCGCCATGTGTGTTTTTATTAACCGTTATCACGGGCCCGGAGGCGCAGCATCCAACGCACCTGACGGTTTCGATGGTAAAAAGCCCGTCTTCGGTGGTCTGCTCTGTTTTTATCTCCAGACTGCCCTCCAGGGCATCGATGATTTTTTCAGCGCCCCGCACATGGCAGGCCGTTCCGGTGCATACGCTTATGATATATTTTCCCCGCGGTTCAAGGCTGATGGTTTTGTAAAAAGAGGCGACGCCGTAAATGTGGCTCAGCGGGAGATCAACTTTGCCTGCCACCACCGGAAGAGTTTCCGGCGGAACATAGTTATAGAGCTCATTTATATCCTGGAGGATCATTAGCAGCGACTCTCTGTCACTCTGGTATTTATCAATAATATCATCTATTTTTTCCCAATCGATGTCACTTTTGTTTGCCATGGCAGGGAAATCCTTTTTTGCCGTGTGATGTTGGATCATTTGCGGATGCATTAGTTTGCCGGAATTGTCTGGGAAACCGGGCAGTTTTCAACGCAGGCGCCGCAACCGGTGCACAGGTCCATATTGATGCTCCGGGCCCGTTTTTTGACTTTGACTCTGAAATTTCCTGGTTCGCCTTCAACGGTTTCCAGATCAGCATATGTGATTAGCTCGATATTTAAATGCCGGCCGACCTCGACCAGTTTGGGAGAGATAATTCACATTGCGCAGTCGTTTGTGGGAAAAGTCTTGTCAAGCTGAGACATGACCCCCCCGATTGAAGGGCTTTTTTCCAGAAGGTAGACGTAATACCCTGAATCAGCCAGATCCAGGGCGGTTTGCATGCCGGATATTCCGCCGCCCACTACCAGTACGGATCCGATCGAGTCTTGTGCCATAATCTTCTCCTGCAAACATTATGTTTGGTTAAGGACCAGAAACAGATATAATTTGATCTGATTTAATTAAATTTTAAAAATAAGTTTCCTTGATATCTGTATTTTAAAATCTTGTCAATGAAATTTTGTGCAATAATTCCTGTCAATAACAGCTTTCAGGGCCTGAAAAAAGCCGTTTGACGTCTTTGTCCAGTCGGCAGGGTAATGGGCATCTGAGCTAAAACATACCTAAACCTAAATTGAAAATCCCGGAGGGTTTTAGATTTTTAAAATATAAACGGTCTTTCTGCAAAAGTGTCAGGCCAAAGCCGGGGCTGCAGGGTTTGAAATTCAGGGCAAACCTGTTATGTATAGTGCTTAAGCAATGCATGCGTGAACTGCAGGACTTTGGTTTTAATCCCATTTTATCAGGAGCCAAAAAATGAATATTGCTGTTGTGGGCGGCGGTACCCGGTGTTTGTATCTTCTTGATTTCATGAAGAACAACCGGTTTAAAATGATTGAATCCAGGATTGTGGCCGTGGCCGATATTGATGAAAATGCCCCGGGCCTGGTTAAGGCACGCGAAATGGGACTTTTTGTCACAAATGATTACAACGCCTTTTTTGATAGGGACGATATTGACCTTATAATTGAGCTCACCGGCAATCTTGCTGTTTATCATGATATTCTGCTCAAAAAAAAAGAGCACATGCGTGCCCTTGCCCATACCACGGCCCTTTTGTTCTGGAAAATGGATGATGCTCACAAGAAGGTCAATGACTCCGAACTTAGTTTGATTCAGAAGCAAAACATCTATGAAGTGCTGATGAACCAGTTCATCCAGGAAGAAGCCATGGTCATTGACAAGGATTATCGTGTTGTTGACATGAACGAGGCCATGATGAAAAAGCTGGGCAGAACAAGCCAGGAGGTCATCGGAAAGTTCTGCTATCAGGTGGGACATCATCTTGAGTCACCATGCACCGGCAAAAATCATCCCTGCCCCCTTACAGAGGTGTATAAAACAAAAGAGCCCTGCATGACCAACCATGTGCATCTGGACCAGAACAACAATGAGATTTATTATGCCATTTCCTGCTATCCTTTAAGCAATAATGGTGAAATTGTTGGTGTCATTGAAATACTGCGGGATATCACCCCTGAAATAAGGGTGCAGAAGGCCCAGATGCAGCAGGAAAAGTTGATGTCCATCGGCAGGTTGTCGGCGGGTATAGCCCATGAGATAAACAACCCCCTTACAACCATTATGACCTCTTCGATGATGCTCCAGGAAGAGCTGGATCCCGGAAATGAAATGTATGAGGAACTTCAGATTATTTCAAACGAGGCCCAGCGATGCAGGAAAATAGTGCAAAGCCTGCTTGATTTTGCCCGGCAGACAAAGCCCATGCAGAAACTGCAGGATATCAATGCAATTATCCAAGAAAGCATCTATCTTACAAAAAAGCAGGCTGAATTCAGTGATATTGCCATCAAGGCCGAGCTGGCAGAAGAGCTGCCACGTATTTATGTGGACAAGGAGCAGATTCAGCAGCTGTTGATCAACCTGACGTTAAATGCAGTTGAGTCAACCGGTGCGGGCGGAACAATTACAATTTCCACTGAATATGCCGCTGATACGGAAGAGGTAAGAATTCACGTTGCAGATACGGGCAGGGGAATTGCAAAGGAAGACATCGAAAAGATCTTTGATCCGTTTTTTACTACCCGGGAATATGGTACCGGCCTTGGACTTTCCATTGTCCACAGCATCGTGGAGCGTCACGCCGGGTCAATAAAGGTAGACAGTAAGCCGGGCAGGGGAACCCGGTTTACTGTAGCACTGCCTGTGGGAGGAGTTCCGAGGGAATGAGCGATGAAAAAACGCCACGCATTCTGGTGGTAGACGATGAATTAAACATTTGCCGCAACTGCCGCAGGATTTTGTCCAAAAACGCCTATGAAATCGACTATGCGTTAGACGGCAGAAGCGCTCTTGAGATGCTGTCGGCAAACTCCTATGATGTTGTAATCACTGATGTCCGCATGGGCCGTATCGGTGGTGCGCAAATCCTTAAGTGGATCCGGGAAAACCGCCCGGAAACCATGGTCATTGTTATTACCGGCTATGCCAGTATTCAGTCGGCAGTAGATCTTATGAAAAACGGGGCTTTTGATTACCTGCCCAAGCCCTTTACTCCCGATGAGCTGCGTAATGTGGTTGCCGAGGCCCTGGAACAGCACAAAATCGCCAGGCAGAACAGGCAGTTGATGAAAGAGCCCGGCAGACCATCAGCTTCGGTTTCCCATCAGCTCATAGGCAGCAGTCCCCAGATACGCAATGTTATAGATATGATCCAAAAGGTTGCTGATACGGATGCAACGGTTGTGCTCTGCGGTGAGAGCGGCACGGGCAAGGAGCTTGTGGCAAGAGCCATTCATGCCAACAGCAACCGGCATGACCGGGTCTTTTTCGGCATTGACTGCGGAACCCTGTCGGGAAGTCTT
>JAABTZ010000261.1 GCA_011389605.1 Desulfobacteraceae bacterium | reverse complement strand
TGTCTTTACTGGCAGTGGGGCCTTAGGCCCGGGAAAACAATCCGTCTGCCGTATTTTCATAACAGATAAAGGCATTTTTAAATGCAGCTTAAGCGCATTGACATCTATGGGTTCAAATCGTTTGCCGAAAAGTGCACTATAGTCTTTCCTTCCGGAATTTCCGCAGTGGTTGGTCCCAATGGATGTGGCAAAAGCAATATCATTGATGCCATCAAATGGGTCATGGGCGAGCAGAGTGTAAAACAGCTTCGGGGCAAATCCATGGGAGATGTAATTTTTTCGGGCACTGACAAAAGGGCCGCAGTTAATATGGCGGAAGTATCCCTTACTTTAAGCGGCCTGTCAGGCCATGGGGCATCTACTGTCAGCGCCTATGAGGAGGTCATGGTAACCCGCCGGCTTTACAGGTCAGGGGAAAGCCTTTACATGATCAACAAACAGCCGTGCAGGCTAAAAGACATAAGCGATATATTTCTGCGATGCGGAATGGGAGCCCGTTCCTGTGCCATTATTCAGCAGGGCAATATAGGCGCCATTACCGATGCCACAGCAGAAGAGAGGCGCATTTTCATTGAGGAAGCAGCCGGTGTAATGCGTTACAAAACCCGGCGGCAGGAAGCCATGGCCCGGGTCAATTCCACGCGCCTGAACCTTGAGAGAATCAATGATATCCTTGACGAAATAGGCAGACAGCTGGAGACCCTTACAGAGCAGGCAGAAATCGCCAGGCTGTACAACGACCGGATGGAACGCCTTAAAGAATCGGAAATGCTCATATCCGTATATTACCACCAGAATTATGAGCAAAGGATCAATGAAAGTCGTCAAAGGCTTGAGCGTCTAAAGGAAAAAGACGTGCTCGACACTGACAATCTTGAGGAGCTCAATGCCGCATTAAAGGAAATAGAAGCCCGGAGCACGGAAAAAGAAAAAGAGCTTGCCGCCCTACGCAGCCGGAAAACCGAGCTCCATAGAAGTATGGACCGCCTGGAAAATCATTTGAACCACCTGAAAACAGAGCAAAGCCGGCTTGAAAGCGAAACGGGCCAACTCCATGAATCCATGGAAAAAACACTTTCCAAAAACCAGCAGATTGAAACAGAAATCAGGCAGGCAAATGAAAAAAGCAATGCCCTGGAACAGGAAATCAAAGATCTTCAATCCAGCTTAAACCGGCAGGAACTTGCCTCCGGGCAGGAGCGTCAACGCCTGGCCGCGTTAAAACAACAACGGGAATCCTTAAAGAAAAAGCAAACCGAGCTGTCTGCCAGACATGCAAAATATAACAATATCTATAACACAGCTGTTTCCAACAAAGAACAGATCAAAAGACGCCTCAGGCAGGCCTTAGCGGAAAAGGCCGAAACATCGGATCAGATTGCCCGGCTTGAAGAAACCGAATCAAAACAGCAAAAAGATCAGCAGCTCCTTAAACAGGAGCAGGACAGCCTGTTAAATGACAAAAATCAGTGCCGGCAATTGTTAAAGGAGCAAAGTCAGCAGCTTAACAATCAGATTAAAACCGTCAGTGAGCTTCAGCAGCAGCGTGCCCGCATAAAATCACAGCTCGGCGTGTTAAAACGGATGGAATCCAATTTTGAATGGTACAAAGACGGGGTTCGTGCAATTATGAAGGCCCGCAACCAGCCCGGGACTCAAAACGATTTTATCGCTTCAGGGGCCCTGGAAATAATCGGGGATCTCATTGAAC
>JAABTZ010000260.1 GCA_011389605.1 Desulfobacteraceae bacterium | reverse complement strand
CAGGATATGAGCAGGCTGCAGAAGCCGCTCTTGGAGAAGCCCTGCAGTACATTGTTGTAAACAGCACCGAGGCGGGCATAAAAGCCATTGATTACCTTAAAAGCAAGGAAGCCGGCAGAAGCGGGTTTATCAGGAAAACTAACTGCCGGGACACAAAAAACCAGACATCTGCCCATACCGAAAATTCCGGAGCTGTAAGCCCGCTTGCAGAGCACATCCGGGTTCGTCAGGGATATGAAGAGGTTGTCTTCTCTCTTATCAAGGATGCAGGGGTCTGCAATGACCTGCAAACCGCTGTCTGCCTTCTGGACGAGGCAAACGGTTTTTCTGTTCTTGTAACCCGACAGGGCGATCTGGCAGCGGCCAGTGGGATAATAATCGGCGGCAGCAAGGACCGCCTGGCCGGGATTCTGGAAAAAAAGCAGGAAATCCGGCAATTGGAAGAAAACCTTGCAGAGACTGAAAAAGATCTGGAATCAGCAAAAACGCTTCAGGAAACACTTGAAAAAACCGTCCGGGAAAATGAAAACATACTTGCCCAGCTGACCGAAGCCCACCACCGTGGCCAGGACAGTCTTGTGGAACTTGACAAGGAGCTTTACAAAACCCAGGAAGCACTTCGCCAGGCCAGGCGCCGGCTGGAGGTTGCCACCCTGGAGCACCAGCGGCTGGAAGGTGAAAAACAGGACATCAGTCAGGAACTGGCAGAACATGATGGGATTCTTGCCGATATAGCAGATCAGACTTCCTCTGTTGAAGCTGAAATTCAGCAACAAGATGAGCAGATCGGCAACCTGGAAGATCAGCTCAGGGTGCTTGAAAACGACCAGGTAGACATCAAACTGTTGGTTACCCGGCGCTCTGCTGAGCTTGAAAACACCCGCAGTACGGCTGCAAGACTCCAGAATTATCGGGACGAAAGCAAAAACAGGATAAAAGAGATTCAGGAAGAAATTGATAAAAAGAAACAGCAGGCAGATCAAGCAGGCGCTCAGATACGTGAGAATCAAAAACAGCTTGAAAGCCAGGGCCGGGAACTGTCATCTCTGAACCAAAAACTTAAAAAAGAGCAATCTGATTACCAGACCCTGCTGGGCCGGCAGAAAAAAACCGATTCAACCATTTCCGGTACCCGAGATGACTTGGAGCAGACCCGGAAAAAAATCCATCAGCTTGAACTCGATCTTTCCGGCCTGAGCATAAATCAGGAAAATATAGTTAACAGGTTTCTTGAAAAATACGCTGAATCCTTTGCCAGGGTCAGGGATGCATTTCTAAACCGGGTTAAGGCTCCGGGTTTTTCAATTGAGAGAACCGAAAAGACCCGCACGGACTTAAAACAGAAAATAGAAGCCATGGGCGAAGTTCATCTTGGGGCCATTGAGGCATGTGAGACCCAAAAGCAGCGCCACGACTTTCTTGCCGGCCACAGGGATGACCTGGTGGAAGCACTTGGGGATCTGGAAAATGTTATACGTAAAATCAACCGGATTACCCGAAAACTTTTTATGGAAACCTTTGAAGCCATTAACTCACAATTTTCCTCCCTGTTTCCAAAGCTTTTTAACGGCGGGGCGGCATGGCTGGAACTGACCGAACCTGACAAGCCCATGGAAACCGGCGTTGAGCTTATGATTCATCCTCCCGGGAAAAAAGTCAGCCGCCTGAGCCTTCTTTCCGGCGGGGAAAAAGCGCTTTCGGCCATTGCTTTTATCTTCTCAATTTTTTTCTTAAATCCCGCAGCCTTTTGCCTGCTCGATGAAATCGATGCTCCCCTTGATGATATAAATGTGGAGCGCTTCAATGAATTGCTCAAAATTGTAGGCGAAAATACCCAGATCATAATGATTTCCCACAACAAAAAAACCATGGAATTTTCCGACATGCTATTCGGAGTGACAATGGCCGGGAGTGGAGTCTCCCGGATCATCTCTGTTAACATTGAAGAAGCATTAAACATCAGTGAGCAAAACAACGACGCCAATAACACCAAAGGGAATGATCATGCTGCAGCTCTTAACTGACTTCTGCCAGGACCTCTTTAGATCCCTTCAGGCCACGGGCTGGATGGAAGAAATTGTCGGTTCAGCCCTTGTCTTTATTCTACTGATTTTGCTTGCAGATACTATCCGGCGGCGCAGAAAAGGCGGCAAACCAGAGGCTGTCGCATCTAACGGGCTTGCTGCTGAAATGAGGCACGAAGATACAGGCCGGCAGGACGCAAAAGAAAAAATAGGTATAAGCAATCTGCAAAACCAGGAGGCTCAAAAAGCACCGGAAATCCCTTCACAGCCGTCCATGGCACCTGCGGATAAGCCGGATTCAACACCAGCGGGATCGGAAATGGCAAGGCCAGAAACAAAAGAAGTTTCTCCTGATGAACCCGGCCGGCTTATGAACCGGCTTAAGACAGGGCTAAGCAAAACCCGCAAGTCCCTTGGCAGCCGCCTGGAAAGGGTGTTTGCGGAAAAAACAATAATAGATGAGCAGACCATAGAAGAAATAGAAGAAGCATTGATTACAGCCGATGTCGGCATGGAGACCACCATGGAACTGGTGAGCCGAATCCAGGCCAACTCATCACAGATTGCCAGCCCGGCCCAGCTGCGCTCCTTTTTAAAACAGGAGATGATAAGGGTGTTTGACAACATGGCCCAGCCTGCACCCATTGCCGAAAAACCACATGTTATAATGGTTGTCGGGGTCAACGGGGTCGGCAAAACAACAACCATAGGAAAGCTTGCCTACAGATTTCAGACCGGGGGCCACAGCGTACTTATGGGGGCGGCCGATACATTCCGGGCAGCTGCCGTGGAGCAGCTTACCATCTGGGCACAACGCGCAGGGGCTGAGATCGTTTCCCACAGGCAAAACGCAGACCCTGCCGCCGTTGCCTATGACGCGGTTGAGGCCGGCACTTCACGGGGTGCAGACCGAATTATCATTGATACTGCCGGCCGGCTGCACACCAAGATCAACCTCATGGAACAGCTTAAAAAAATAAAACGCAGCATTGCCAAAAAAATGCCGGGAGCCCCTCATGAAGTACTGCTGGTCCTTGATGCCACAACCGGTCAAAACGCAATAGCTCAAGCCAAAATGTTTCATGAAGGAGTTGGGATAACCGGGCTGATTCTTACCAAGCTCGACGGGACTGCCAAGGGCGGAATTGTGGTAGGCATTTGTAATACCATGAAGCTGCCGCTGCATTACATAGGAGTTGGAGAATCCATGGAGGACCTGCAGCCATTTAACCCTAAACTCTTTATTGACGCGCTTTTTTAGAGTCAAAGGACCTGACTGGAAATAACTTGCCGGGGGGTGCGCACCCTGTGGGCGCATACATTTCTATGGGGATCTGCAAGGTGATGAAACAAGAATTTGGGCTGCAACGCTTTTTCAAATACAGTCCAGTCAAGGATTGCCGAACAGGATTTTTTTAAAAAATTTATGAAAACTGCATTTTATGTATTGACAAGCAAAAAAACCTCC
>JAABTZ010000259.1 GCA_011389605.1 Desulfobacteraceae bacterium | reverse complement strand
TTGAAGAATGCAGCGTACTTAGTCGTACGTGAAATTCTGAAAAATCGCGCGTAACGCAGATATTGGACTTTTTACGGCCCCATCAAAGTTGATTGATATTCGGCAGAATTATGTGATATAAGTAGCATCAAAACAACGGGCCCCCACCCGGGACCGCGCGTTTGCGGATAGCTTTTGCTGCACGCTTCAATACACTGTTGATGGTCTCGTAAAAAGTCTATATCAGACGGCTTTGTAAAAAGTTCAAGATCAAGGCTTGCGCGATTTTGAAGAATGCAGCGTACCTGGCCGTACGTGAAATTCTGAAAAATCGCGCGTAACGCAGATATTGGACTTTTTACGGTTCCATCAAACTTAACACTTAAAACTTAAAACTTAAAACTTGTAAATGAGTGGCAATACTTTTTTTTTACGCGCTAGAAAATATCAGTCGCCATCAGGCGGCAGGGCACTCATATGTCTTGCCGTGGTGCTTTGCCTCCTTGCTTTTCCTGCTTTTTCATCCGGCCAAAATCAGGATCATTCCCAGGATCAGGCCCCGGGAACCCCGCTTTCGTCCTCCGACCTTTATCAAAGCCTGACCGAATCCTATAATCAGGTCCTTGAAATTGAAAAGCAGGACCTTGAAAGGGTTTCTGCCTTTCTTAAAGGCCTGAAGGCAGAAGGCCCGGAAATGGAAAACAGGTTTAACCAGATCCAGCTAATGACCTCCACCTATTCCAACCTGCTGCATTTGCCTTCAGTTGATACCCAGGATCTTGAAAATGCACTGACCAGGCAGGGCGTTGCCGCAGGCTACCTCCGGGAGCAGATCCGGAAAGCAGAAGATGAAATCACCAGATGGGGAAAAACCCTCCAGGAAGCCAGTCAGCAGATCGCTTTTTATGAAAAGCAGCGGATTGAAATAACGGCTCAGCCTCCCAATGTAACCGTTGAGCCCGATATTGCAAGCCGGCTCGACACCCTGATTGATCTGATGGAAGCCAAGCAGGACAGAATCAATCAGATCCTTGATATTTACGGCAACCGCCTGGAACGATTACTCAGCCTGCTGTCAAATCTTGACCCCATTGCCGGCAGGATCAGCCAGCAGATAGAGGAGCGCAAAAAAAGCCGCATCCTGGAGCACGAGCCCAGCCCGGTTTTGCGCATTTTAAAAGGCGAGCTTAAGGCCAATGCCGCCGAAGCGCTGGAAAAAATACGGAAGCTGGTCGTCTATGCAGCATGGCAGAAGCCCGGGGTTGTGTCCTGGGAGGAATATGGCGTGTTTCTTGCGCTGTTTTTGTTTCTGCTGGCGGTTTTCCAGGCTGTTTTGTACGGATGCGCAAAATATTGCGGCACTCTTATGCACCGCAGCCTCGAGGATGATCGCTTCTGGCACTATGTTTTAACCAAGCTGGTCCAGAAATCACTGCCATGGGCAGGGGCTGTCTTGTTTTTACATTTTTACCCGGTAAGGGCAGTTTATCGGATAACGCCTTTTTTTGCCCTTTTCCCGCTGCTGATCGATTTTTTGATTCTGATAATGGCAGTCAGGTGGGGCAAGATCTTTTTGCGGGCACTGGGGGCAAGAACTTCGGATGCATTGTTTCATCGTATATATTTGCCCTTGACCCGCCTGTTTTTGGGCATTCTTGTATATGGAGCCGGATATCTTCTTATCAGCCGGATTATATGTACCGATTGCATGAGCCTGATTGCATGGCGTCTGGCGTTTGAATTTCTTCTGTTTGCCTGGTGCGTTCATTTTTTTCATTTGTTCCAGAAAGGCATTTCTGATTCGGCTCTTGCAGAGCATCCGAAATTCCCGGTATTAAAATTCGCCCTGATAGCCATGGGCTACGGCCTTGTGCTTCCGGGCCTGATAGCGGAGCTGACTGGGTTCGGCGGATGGGCCGCCTACTGGTATACCGGGGTTGCACAAACCAGTGTTCTTGTTTTCTGGATTTACATATTCTATAGGGTCTTGCGCGAATCAGACGTGGCCGCCCACATTGAACGCTCCGAGGAGATAGATGAAGATGAACTCGGACCCCGCCCATATCCAGTGCGCTGGCTCATTGTGCGGCTGCTCCGGATAGGGATCGCGGCAGGCGCTTTTTTTCTGCTTTTTGTTGCCTGGGGCGCGCCAAAGACATTTCTGGCCGATATCCTGTATGGGATCAATTACCAATTTACGCTCGGAGACTTCCGCTTAAGCCTTATGGGCTTTGTTTATGCGGTGATCGTTTTGCTGGTTGTCCATACCCTCACCATTGTTTTCAAGGAGTTTGTGCGTCTGCGCATGATTAAGCAAAGCGACATGGAACCCGGTCTTCAGGATTCCATACTCCGCATCAGCGGATATGTTTTCTGGATAATAGGGATTTTAATCGCCCTTCGTACCGTTGGTATCAGCGCAACAGCCCTTACCGTGGTTTTCGGTGCCCTTGGTATCGGGCTGGGTTTTGGCCTGCAGAGTATTTTCAACAATTTTTTAAGCGGGATCATTCTATTGTTTGAACGGCCCATCCAGGTGGGTGATGTAATTGAAATCGGCGACATCTGGGGCACGGTCCGGGAAATCAATGTGCGCTCCACACAGGTGCGCACATTTGACAACGCCGAGCTGATTATTCCCAATTCGGATTTTATCAGCCAGCTGGTCACCAACTGGAGTTTTCGCGATTCCCGGGTGCGCAGGACCGTGGAGGTGCGTGTGGCCTATGGCTCCGATATAGAGCTGGTCAGGCAGGTTTTAATGGACGTGGCCTACCAGCATCCAAGGGTTTTGCGCAGGCCTCACCCGGAGCTGCTGTTTTCGGATTTCGGTGACAACGGCCTGATTTTCAAGCTGCGCTTCTGGGTGCACATTGACTGGTTTCTGGTGGTGGAAACCGATGTGCGCTTTGATATTGACAAGCAGTTCAAAGAGCATGGAATTGTCATTCCGTTTCCCCAGAGGGATGTTTATCTTAAAACCGACAATCGCGTACCCGCGGCCACACCCGTCGCACAGGAGCCAGAATCATGACAGTACAATTCGTTTTGCTGGGAGTTTTGCTGCTTCTTTCCGGCTTTTTTTCAGCATCGGAGACAGCACTGTTTTCCCTTAGCAGGACAAAGGCCAGGCATCTTGCAAAATACGGCGGTTATTTAAACCTTATGATCCTGCGCATGAAAGAAGATCCCCATCGCCTGCTTTCCACGATTCTAATCGGCAACAACTTTGTCAACATAGGAGCCTCTTCTCTTGCCACGGCCGTGACCATGCATTATTCCTCCAGCAATGCCGTGGGAATTGCCACGGGAGTCATGACGTTTCTGATACTTGTTTTCGGCGAGATTTTTCCCAAGACAGTTGCTTCACATAACAATGTCGCAGTTGCAAGAATAGTTATTCTGCCTCTTTTCTGGCTGTCTTTTCCTTTACTGCCTGTGATCTGGTTTTTAAACTTCATCCCCAGAATTGCGGGATCAGGCCGCGGCACCCCTCCTCTGACCGAAGATGAGCTTATCACCTTTGTGGATGTGGTCCGGGAAGGCGGTGAGATCAACCCCGAGGAGCGGGAGCTTATCTATAACGTGATCAAGCTCGATGACATAAATGTCTCCGAGATAATGACCCCGAGTGCGGATATGTTTGTAATTGAACGCGGCAAAGAGCCTGAACTGAGAAAAATCCTGGAATCGGGATTTACCAGGATTCCTGTTATTGAGGGCAATATTGATCACGTTGTAGGGATAGTCAATGTCAAAGACCTGTTTAAGCAGGAAGTGCGTTCAGGCAGTGTCGTGGATATTGAAAAAATAATGAGGGCGCCTTATTTCGTGCCCGAACATAAAAAGCTCGACCAGCTTTTAAATCAGTTCAAGCGCAAAAAAGAACACGCTGCAATTGTGGTCAATGAATACGGTGAGGTCTCAGGCATGGTCACCCTTGAAGATGTACTCGAAGCCATTGTGGGCGACATTGTTGACGAGACCGATATTGTAAAGCCGCCGGTGATTAAAATACGGGACAAGGAATGGCTGGTTCTGGGTTCGGCCGATATTGAGATCGTAAATGAAAAGCTTAAAATGAATCTCCAGGAATCTTCATCCTATGAAACCTTTACCGGGTTTATCCTGGAGCAGATCGGCCGTATTCCAAGGGAGCAGGAGCAGATAGTGATCGGAAAATTCGTGGTCACCGTCAAGGAGGTTGAGGGCAACCGGGTTATTTCCTTTGTTATCCAGAAACAGTAAAAGCGGCCTGCAACGCAGCCAGCAGGTATTTGGGTGATATTTTCAAACCGTTTAGGCGCTGTTTCATGAAGTCAGGTCTTTTTTCTTTGCTTCAAATTCCTGCCTGTCAATTTCGCCCCTGGCGTAACGCTCCCTGAGAATGTCCATGGCTTTTGTTGAATTGCCGGCGGCTGTGCCGGATTGCGTTTTCGTGTTTTGAATCAGCCACCTGATCAGGTAAATCAATCCCACGATAATCAGAATCCAGATGACCAGGCCGAGTATCCCGCCGAACCATCCCAGGATGCCGTAGCCGCCCATCATTCCCGGCCCCATGTGCCAGTCGCTGTACCTGCCCTGCTGGGCAAGGACCTGGCCGGCGTTGTGAAAAATTACAAGACACAGGCTAAGTGCCGCGGCACAAATTGAAAAACTCTTTGTTCTCATTGTCAGCTCCTTTTAGGTTTTGGACAGTTATTTTCCCCGGCCATCTGCCATTGGACAAAACATAATTCTGAATTGCGGTTTGTACAATTCAGATATGCATGACTGAGCTTGTATCCGCACCTGTTTATGTGTATATTAGGTTTGATGGCGCCGTAAAAAGTCCAATATCTGCGTTACGCGAGATTCCTCAAAATTTCACGTACGACTAAGTAAGCTGTATTTTTCGGAATCGCCCAAGCCTTGATCTTGAACTTTTTACGGCGCCATCTGAAAACCGACTTTTTATGAGCGCATAAAGTTTTATGGCATCATCTGAGGCAGTAGATGCGGTAAAATTGAAAATCGCTCAGTTCAGGTATAATCAGGTCACGATAAAGGAATATATGGAACCCGGAACAGTTGTTGAATATATTGATCAGCAGCGCGTGATCTGCGCTGCTGTCCTGGAGGCAAAAGACGAGCGGCTGCGGCTGCTCAATGAAAACAGCAGGGAGGTCAGCCAGAAGCTAAACCGCCTTTCCCATGTCTCCGGGTCCAGGATAAAACTGTCCCAGGGGCGGGATCA
>JAABTZ010000258.1 GCA_011389605.1 Desulfobacteraceae bacterium | reverse complement strand
TTAAAAATTTCACTCTTTGACTGCGCCGTCTAAAAGCGACTTTTACGAAAGCATAACTCTTTAATTTATCCGGCAGATTGTGTCAAGCAGTGAAGAAAAGCCGAAGGTTTTCGTTTAAAAACCAACAGTCCGGGAAAAACAGGTACATGCAAATTAAATCCTCCATACGCATAGGAGCCCTGATCAGCGGCTCAGGCACCAATCTGGAAGCCATACTCAAATCCTGCCAAACAGGGTGGATCTCCGGTGAGATTGTATTTACAGGCTCAGACAACCCAAAGGCACAGGGGCTTGAGCGGGCGGCCCGCAGAAATATTCCTTCATTTGTGGTGGACTACGGCAAAATTCTGCACGATTACCGCCAAGACCCAATGCACCAAAAGCTTCCCCCTGATTTTGACCTTGCGGATATCAGAACTAAACAGGCCTTTTACAGTGAAGATGCAGATTCGGCAAAAATTGACGATTTTCTCTGCACCCGGGCCATTGCCGAGGCTGCGCTTTTGGAGCAGATGAAACCTTACCCCTTTGATTTGCTTGTTCTGGCAGGATTCATGCGCAATCTTTCACCATATTTTATCGACCGGGTCAATACCGATCGCTTCCGCCCCAGGATCATGAACATTCACCCGGCCATTCTTCCGGCCTTTGCAGGAACTGACGGCTACGGAGACACCTTTCGCTACGGCTGCCGGGTCGGGGGATGCACGGTGCATTTCATCGACTACGGGGAGGATTCCGGGCCGATTATAGGCCAGCGCTGCTTTGCAATTAATGAAACCGATACGCTTGCTGATGTTAAGAAAAAGGGACTTGCCGAGGAATGGCAGCTTTACCCGGAATGTATCAGGTTGTTTGCACAAAACAGGCTCAAGGTGGTAAACATGACCCACAGGCTTCCCAGGGGCAGAACTTACCAGCGAAGGATTGTTAAAGTAACAGAAGCCTGAAGATGACGGCTTCGTAAAAAGTTCAGACTCCAATAAAGCGCACCATAAGCGGCAGAGCCACAAAAGTGCCGACCATGCTGCCCAGATTTGCAAAAACCACCACCAGCAGAACCCTGGTAACCTTGTTGCGCCAAAAACCCCTTACAGAAAGGATATCAGTGGAAAGATCCTCAAGGTCTGCAACCTTTGGCTTTCGCAGCCCGGCCTCAACCAGGCCGGCAACCCAGCCTGCAGCGATCATGGGATTCAAGGAAGTCAGAGGGGCAGCAATCACGGCTGAAAAAATTGTGGCAGGATGTCCCAATGCCAGGGCTGCTCCCAGACCAGCAAAAACACCATTTGCGGCAACCCACCAAAATACCATGGATTTGCCGGCCTGAAGCCCGCCGAAAAAAAAACCGGCAACAATTAAAAGAACAATTACCAGTGGCAGCACCCACTTAAAAGCCTTCAAAGCTTTTCCCCCCGGCGGAACGGTTTCCAGGGGAGCCGGATCGATATCCTGGAAAATATATCTTCCAATTCCCGGGACATGCCCCGCGCCAACCACGGCCACTATTTTCTCGCCCGGGGCATGGCGAATCCTGTGGGCCAGATAGCGGTCCCGCTCATCAATTAAAATACGCCGGATTGAAGGATGGGATTTCTCCAGTTCCGAGAGAAGACTCTGGAGAATGTCTTCCTTTTTCATCTCCTCGATGGTCTTTTCATCAATATCATCAATGCCGCCCATGGACATTAACAACTGAAAAAATAATTTGATTTTATTCCAGAAACTTGTGCTGCGCCAGGTCCTCGAAAGGGTCACGGTTATATCCCGGTCAGCCAGACAGACCCGGGCGCCGGCGGCTTCTGCCGCATCCAGGGCCCTGATCATCTCCTCGCCGGGCCTTACCCCAAGTTTTTGCCCTATGCGCCGCTGAAAGGCAGCGAGCATCATGTTTGCCAAAAGCAGAAAGGCCTTTTTCTCCCTGACCACCTTGACTATATCCATCTGACGCCACTGATCAGTATTGCGGATAGACTGATGCCGCGAGGCACATAGTTCCACACACACAGTGTCGGGCTGTTCCCGTCGGATAACCGATTCGGCAAGCTCCGCGCTTTCCCTTGACACGTGCGCTGTACCCACAATTACGACCTGCTTGCCGTCTACTTCCAGACGGGTGATGTTTTCGTTTTCTTCCTGTGATTCATTTGCCATCCGGCGCCTGCATCCTTATCTTCAGAAAATAAAAAATATAACGAATTTTTTTTGTTTGGATTTTTTACGAAGCCGTCAAACTTTAGTAAATGCCTGCAACATGTCACCCTTGTCAAGGAGATAATGGCTTAAAGGATGCTGATCTACAACGACATCTATGAGTGGGAAGGCTGGGGGGGCAAGCTGCGCCTGGCCAGCGGCAAATGCCGGCTTTGGGTTTTTGACCGGAAAAAAGACACTGGGGATAAAACCGTAACGATCCTTCGGCCTAAGGTGGTGGTGGTTTCGGATGTAAACGACAGCAAAATGTCAGTGCGCTCCTGCGCAGGCCATATTGCCACAAAGGTGACCCGGGACTTTGAAATCGACCCCCAGCGGATGCTCTACGTTGAATATTATCCGGCTGTTCGCTACGGCATGAGAAATGAATACGAAATCCCGGAACAATACGTGGCCGTGGATTTCGCATGGGACCAGGGCAGGGCCGTCCATCCCAGATGGCGCCATTTGCAGCCGCCACTGCTTGGAGTGGTGACAGGCCTTATGGAAACAACAATCCCCGACGATTTAATCTGATGGCATCTTAAAAAAGTCCAAGATCAACGGTATGCAACTCCCGAGGCATGCAGCGTATTTATCCGTACGTGAAATTCCAAGGGATGAAGCGCAACGCAGGTATTGGACTTCCAAGGAAATCATCTTTTTGCGCTCTGACGAAATTGCACTTCGTTGCCTTGACGGCTGTGCGGAAAAGAGGGTTTCCGAGCGGAAATTGAGGCTCCAGAAGACTCCTGAAGCGAGGAAACTCCTTTTCCGTGCCGCCAGTCAGCCAAGGCGCTTACGGATTTGCTTTTTGCAAAGATTCGGCAGTAGCGCGGAATAGAGAGCTTTTTACGAAACCCTCAATTCTGATGGAATCGTAAAAGGTCTGATTTCAGATGGGGCCGTAAAAAGTTCAAGATCAAGGCTTGCGCGATTTTAAAGAATGCAGCGTACTCAGCCACGTGAAATTCTGAAAAATCGCGCGTAACGCAGATGTTGTACTTTTTACGGTTCCATCAATTCCGAAGAGCCTCTAAAGGATTTCTATGGCAGCAGCCATTGAAACTCCTCCTCCGCCGCACAGAGTAGCAAGGCCCAGATTTTTTCCCTGTTTTCGCAAGGCATGGATCAAAGTTACCATTATACGTGCTCCGGTGGCGCCAACTGGATGGCCCAGGCCTATTCCGGAACCGTTGATATTGGTAATTTCACGGTTCAGACCCAGATCTTTTTCACAGCCGATGTACTGGGCTGCAAAGGCTTCATTGACTTCTATGAGCTCGAAATCATCAATCTTCATATTGTTTCTGGCAACAAGATCCCGAACAGCTGGGACCGGGGACAGGCCCATTACAGAAGGATGGCATGCACCCTTGCCCATGGCCCGGATCCTTGCCAGAGGGGTAAGGCCGAGCTCTTTTGCCTTCTCCGCACTCATAATAACCATGGCCGCGGAACCGTCATTGATACCGCTGGAATTGCCCGCGGTAACCTTGCCTGTCTTGGGCACAAACGCCGGTGGCAGCTTCTGCAGATCTTCAATTTTCAGGCCCGGACGGAAATGCTCGTCATGCTCGAACAAAACCGGATCTTTTTTTCGCCGGGGCACGGATACCGGCACTGTTTCATCGGCAAACGAGCCGTCCTTGTTTGCCCGTTCCGTGTTGTTGTGGCTCCGCAGGGCCACCTCGTCCATTTCTTCCCGGGAAATGTTCATGTGCTGGGCGATGAATTCCGCGGTCTGGCCCATAATATAGGGCTTGCCTTTAAAATAGGACAGAGGGGGCTCATCGGCATTAACCGGTCCGTCTTCGGGGTGCGGAATAATATGGGAGCCGCAGTGAAGTCCGTGAATTAATGCGTCCTTGAAGCTCTGATCCTGAAGCCGGCATCCCCACCGGGCCTCATCCACCACATAGGGAACCCCGGACATGTGCTCCACGCCGCCGGCAAGAATGACATCTGCCATGCCCGCCTGAATCATGGCCATGCCCGAAAGCACCGCCTCCATGCCGGAAATGCAGACCCGGTTGATAGTTACTGCCGGAACAGAGTCGGGAAAACCTGCCAGCAGCCATGCCACACGGGTGACGTTTAAGGCATCCACCGGCTCCATGCAGCATCCGTAGCGAACATCGTCTATAATTGAAGGATCTATGCCGGCACGCCCAACGGCTTCCTTCATGGTCACCGATGCCAGATGGGCGCCGGTAAGGGTCTTGAGACTGCCTCCAAAAGCCCCTATGGGGGTCCTGCAGGCCGATACAACCACTACATCTTTCATACCTGTTTCTCCTTTCCTGGTTGATATTTTCAATGGATATTGATACCTGACAAGCTTGATGGCACCGTTAAAAGTCCAATATCTGCGTTACGCGCAATTTCTGAAGAATTTCACGTACGGCTAACTACGCTGCATTTTTCGAAATCGCGCAAGCCTTGATCTTGAACTTTTTACAAAGCCATCTAAAAGCGACTTTTTACGAGAGCATCAGGTTCTGCAGACAAATGAAAATTGCCGAAATAATACTAATTGCCGTCTCCCTTGCCATGGACGCATTTGCAGTTTCAGTTGCCGCCGGAACCGCAGGCCGCCTAAGCAGACGGGCCATATTCCGGCTTTCCTTCCATTTCGGCCTTTTCCAGTTTTTGATGCCGGTTATAGGCTGGTACACGGGATCCCGCATTGCGCCCCTGGTTTCTGCAGTGGATCACTGGCTGGCCTTTGGCCTGCTCATTTTTGTTGGTCTGCGCATGATCCGCGGCAGCCTTGAACCGCCTTCTGAAAAGATGATCAAAGATCCATCCCGGGGAATGACTCTGGTTATGCTCTCGATAGCCACCAGCATTGACGCTCTGGCAGTGGGTTTTTCCCTTGCCATGATAGACGTTGGCATCTGGTATCCGAGCATCATGATCGGTGTGATCACATCGGCCATGTCCATTGCCGGCATCCGCCTGGGAAGGGTCTTTGGCCGCAGATTCGGTCCGCGAATGGAGGCTGCCGGCGGCATTGTTCTTGTTGCAATCGGGGTGCGGATCCTTATTGCCGGTCTGTTT
>JAABTZ010000257.1 GCA_011389605.1 Desulfobacteraceae bacterium | reverse complement strand
CTTGACCACCCGGTAATGGGTATCTGCCTCAAGCAGGGCCATGCGTACTTCGCGCAGGCCCTCTTCAATATTTTTTTCAGAGAGTTTGCCCTGGCCTTTTAGCTTTTTAAAAACCGAATTGAGCTTGTCGCTTAAATTATCAAACATAGAGCCGATTCTCGTTTCGCCGCAAAAATGAATCCGTTGAAATTAGTATTTACATATTGGAATGTCAAGTATAATAATGTGTTTTCCAAAACATGTAAAGTCTTAAACCATGCCCGGGCACCGGCATCTTTGCGGACCCGGCCGTACAAGTCCGACGGCGATACTGCATTGAAGGCAAAACACCATAACTTTCAATATTGATGGAATCGTAAAAAGTCGGTTTTCAGATGGCACCGGAAAAAGTTCAAAATCAAGGCTTGCGCGATTTTGAAAAACGCAGCGTACTTAGCCGTACGTGAAATTCTTCAAAAATCGCGCGTAACGCAGATATTGGACTTTTTACGAAGACGTCAATATTTTAAATTATATATCCGAACCCATGGCTATTCAACCCTTAAAAACAGCTGAAAAACCAGATATCAGAAACATCTCCGGAGATGATCTGATTGCCTTTTTTCAAAATCACGGCATCCGCCGCTTCCGCGCCAACCAGGCACTGCACTGGCTCTATGCCCGACGGGCGAAATGCTTTGATGAAATGACCGATCTTGCAAAAGATGCCCGAAAGCTTCTTGCTTCCCATTTTGCCATTTCATCCCTGGAAATTCTTGATACGCAGACAGCACAAGACGGCACCTGTAAATATCTTTTTGGCCTGGAAGACGACAACACTGTGGAATCGGTTTTAATCCCGGAAAAAGATCACTACACCCTCTGCATTTCCACACAGGTGGGATGTGCCCTGGGATGCGCCTTCTGCATGACCGGCAAAACCGGTTTAATCCGGAACCTGAGCCGGGCCGAGATCACAGGCCAGGTAATGGCAGCCCAGGACGCAGTCGATGTGCGTGACGATATGCGGCTTTCCAATATTGTCCTCATGGGAATGGGAGAACCTCTTGCCAATTATGACAATGTTGTGGGCGCCCTTGGAGTGATCACCAACAGCGACTGGGGGCTGAAATTTTCCAACCGGCGGGTAACCCTTTCCACTGCCGGCCTTACGGACAGATTTGAAGCTTTGGCCCGTGACACCCGGGTAAGGCTGGCCATATCACTGAATGCAGCAGACAACGACACACGCAACCGGCTCATGCCAGTTAACCGCCGCATTCCCATGGAAAAACTAATTGATGCATGCGCACGCTACCCCCTGCGGCCAAGGGAAAAGATCACATTTGAATACATTCTGATAAAGGGTGTAAATGACTCGAAAAAAGATGCATTTCAGCTGGCCAGGCTCCTGCGTCCGGTGCGCTGCAAAGTCAACCTGATACCGTTTAACCCGCATCCGGGCTCTTTTTTTGAGCGTCCGGACCATCAAGCCATTGAAGCCTTCCAGTCGGTTCTGGTGAACAAAAACTATACTGCCATTATCCGGTGGAGCAAGGGGGATGACATTGCCGCGGCCTGCGGCCAACTCCGGGGTTCACAGACAAACGCTGCCGCACCGGCATAACCGCCGGATGATTCTCTGCAAAAAATACAAAACCGTAAAAAGCTCACTATTCCGTCACTGCTGAATTTTTGCAAAAAGCAAACACGTAAGTCCCTTGGCTGACCGGCAGCACGAAAAAGGTGTTTCCTCGCTCCAGGAGCCTTCTGGGGCCTCAATTTCCGCTCGGAAACCCGCTTTTCCGCCCCGCCGTCAGGGAAATGAAGTGCAATTTCGCCAGAGCGCAAAAAAATGATTTCCTTAGAAGCTTTTTTGCACCTTCGGAACGATGTTTTGGCATGCTGGTAATACTTGCTGCATTCGTAAAAAAAGTCAAAAAAAGCAAAAATTGCCGCAGGCAAATGTTTTTATTGACAAACCGTTTCTTCCTCTTTAATTTGACATAACATATTTGATTTGCATTCGAATATGGTACAAAGTTGGGTCCAGCAATTCGGGTAAGCTATTTCGCAAATGCGAAGCCTTCCGAAGCCGCACCTGAAAGTTTGTACGGATAAATCATGAAAGGAGGTGGCTAGTTTAATGGAAGGTCGGGTAAAATGGTTTAACGAGAAAAAAGGCTATGGCTTTATCGAGACCGATGAACACGGCGATGTTTTCGTTCATTACTCAAACATCGACGGCTCCGGTTTTCGCACCCTGAATGAACTGGATCGAGTAACCCTTGAAGTACAGGACTCGCCCAAAGGGCCCCAGGCAATAAACGTAAAACGCGTTTAAAAGTCTGGCAGGTTCCGTGTCAGACTGCGCAGCGGCAGATAAAAATCTCTGGCCGGGATCGTGTGCATCGGTCCCGGTCTTTTTTATGCTCCTGGCTTTTAAGTAATATATGCTCTCGCAAAGAGTCTGATTTCAGATGGTGCCGTAAAAATTTCAAGTCCAAGGCTTGCGCAATTTCGAAGAATGCAGAGTACTTAGCCGTACGTGAAATTCTTCGGAAATTGCGAGTAACGCAGATATTGGACTTTTTACGGTTTCATCAATATTTAAAAACTTGAAACGCATCTATTGAGATTCTGTATCTTCATTGCGCTGATCATCGAATTTCTCCTGAAGCAGGCGGCCCAGATCACCCTGGGCGGATTCAGAATCGGTCTGGGAGCTTTTTTGAGAGGATTTGCCCTTTGCCGGTTTTTCTTCCCTCAATGTAAGGCGGATTTTTCTCTCCGCGGGCAGCACTTCAATTACCCTGGCCTCTATGTCCTGGCCAGTCTGAAAATCCTCCATCGGACTTTCCCCCTGTGACAGAGGAAGTTCTGATAAATGCACAAGCCCCTGGATGCCTTCCTCGATTTCAACAAAAAGTCCAAAATCTGCAATATTAACAATTTTTCCGCTCACCCGGGTGCCGGTCGGGTATTTTCCGGGCAGCTCCTCCCATGGATTGCCTGCCAGCTGCTTGATGCCAAGATTAACCCTCTGGCCTTGCCTGTCGACATCCAGAATTTTGGCCTGCACGGTCTCGCCCTTGCGGTAATGCTCTGAAGGCTTGACAGTCTGGGTCCAGGAAATGTCAGAGGCATGAACCAACCCGTTTATACCCTCCACGATGCCGACAAATATGCCGAAATCAGTAACTTTTTTTATTTTTCCCTCTATAACGGTGCCCTTTGGATAATGCTGCTCCAGAGTATCCCAGGGATTTGGTGTCAACTGCTTTATTCCCAGAGAAACCTTCCTGCCTTCGGCATCAATTTCAAGGATCTTTACTGATATGGTTTCTTCAACCTCATATATTTTTGAAGGATGCTGGCGAACAGGTGTCCAGGAAATATTGCTGACATGAACCAGGCCTGTGATGCCGTCGAGATCCACAAACAGACCATAATCTGTTATGTTGGTAACAGTGCCTTCAACGATCTCTCCGGTTTTGAGCCGCTGCAAGGCCTCTTCCTGGTCTTTTCTCCTCTGGGCCTCCACTAAAACCCGCCTGGAAAGAACCACATTGCGTTCAGACTTGTCAAACTGCAAAATTTTAAAATCATGTTCGGTGCCAATCCATCCGTCAGGATCTTTTGCGGGTTTGATGTCAAGCTGGGATGCAGGCAGAAAGGCCCGCAAACCAATATCCACGAAAAAGCCTCCTTTAATTCTGGCAACTATGCGCCCCGTAACGGTTCCACCGGCTTCGTAGGTTTGGCCAAGCTCTTCGAGAAGCTTTTCCGTGCGCACTTCCTCCCGGGACAATATGGGATGGCCGTCTTCATCTTTGCCCACAAAAAAAACTTCAACCCGGTCTCCCAGATTGAGGTCAACCTTGCCGTCAATATCGGCAAACTCCTTGCTGGAAACCTCTCCTTCATACTTGTAACCGATATCGAGCACAACCTTATCACGCTCAAGCCCTACTACTTCGCCTTCGACAATCTGGCCGGCTTCCACGGGCTTAAAGCTTTCCTCATACATGGCCATCATATCAGCCATGCCCACGTCGTCTTCCTCTCCTGCTATTTCCGAAGATTTTTCCTGATTGTCTTCCGGACTTGACTGGCTTCCGGAAATACCTGTATTTTCATTGTCTTTAAAATCCATTTTTTTTGCTATCATGGATGCATCCACCTCCAAATAGGGTAATCCGATCAGCCCCTAAAGGGGCCTGGCCCTGCCGCACTTCCGGCTTGCTTTTAGCAAAAACCGTAGATTCCGACAATAACAACGGATGTTAAGCTTTAAAGTAAACATGGGGTACAAAAATGCAAGGCGGACAGATAAAAGCTGCTATTTACAGATCAAAAATTGTTCGACAATGAGGAACTGTTTTCAAGGGTTGATTTAAGCTCAAAAATATCATACCAATTCTATTTCCATTTTAAATGTCAACGGGCATTGTTTTCAGTAAATCTAACACCAAACAAACATGACAGGGCCGTAAAAAGTTCAAGATAAAGGCTTGCGCAATTTCAAAGAATGCAGCGTACTTAGCCGTACGTGAAATTCTTCAGAAATTGCGCGTAACGCAGATATTGGACTTTTTACGGCCCCATCATTTTTACTTATGCTTCAGGGTGTGGATAACAATCTGTTTTTTTTCGCCGCCGCCCGAAAATGACATGCCCTTTTGCGAGAAATCAAATGATTTTTCTGCTGCAACCAGAAACTCCATCATGGACATGCGGCTTATATCATGGGCCAGATATGCGACTCCGCCGGGATTCAGCTTTTTTAACAGAATGCCGGTTACCGGCTCCACGTTTGATTTTTTGTGTATGAGCTCGGAGCCGCAGATGATGTCCCAGGTTTCATCCGTGTTGGACTGAGCCCGGTCAAACGCTTCTATCTTCAAGGTTTGTATCCGGTTGTGGGCCGCGTTTTTTTCTATCAGAGCAAGGGCGTCAGGATTGCTGTCAGTAATGGTGACCCTGTGCCCAAGGGCGGCGAGAAACAATCCGGTAATGCCCATGCCGGCACCGATTTCGAGTATGTTTTTGTCCCTGTCTATGTCCATGTGCACAAGCCGGTCGGTGAGCACTATGGCCGCCTCCCAGATTTTGACCCAGAAGGGGAAATATTGGATTTCGTCTTTACCTGCGTTATTTAGCTCGGCTATCAGCGGCTCGATGTTTTTGACACAGAGAATCTCCAGGCGCCTGCCTCCGATGGCAAGGGCTTTGGGTTCCAGTTCGATTTTATCGCGGAGCATCAGTTCAGTCATGGCAACTT
>JAABTZ010000256.1 GCA_011389605.1 Desulfobacteraceae bacterium | reverse complement strand
CCATGGAAAGCTCGCCGCCGGAAACCGGCAGAGAGGTTTACCGAATCATCCGGGAGATCTCTGGCAATGCCGATCCATACCAGCAGGTCAAGGCGGAAAACACGGCCAATGCCCTGGCCCTGTATCCGGTAATGAAACAGATGGTGGCGGCCGCCGACAACCCCCTGGCTGCCGCTGTAAGGATTGCTGCAGCCGGCAACGTGATTGACTGCGGGGTCAATGCTTCCTATGCCATTGAACAGGAAGTGGACCGGATGCTGGAAAACGAGTTTGCCGTCTTTGACATGGACGCGTTTCTGGCGAAACTGGAAAAAACCGGGCGAATTTTGTATATCGGCGACAATGCCGGCGAATGCGTGTTTGACCGGGTGCTCATCGAGCAGCTTCCCAGGCCGGTGACATACGTGGTGCGCCAGACGCCCATTATCAATGACGCCACAATGGAGGATGCGCTTGCCGCAGGCATAGACCGCGTGGCCGATATAGTTTCTTCCGGCACGGATGCCCCGGGCACCGTGCTGTCCACGTGCACTTCGGATTTTCTGGACCTGCTCAAAAAACCCTGGCTGAAAATCAGCAAGGGGCAGGGCAATTATGAAGCCCTTTCCGCGGCCCCCTATCCGATATTTTTCCTGCTAAAGGCCAAGTGCAGTGTCATTGCCCGGGATCTGGATGTGGAAGAGGGGCAGATGATTTTTGCCAGCAACAACCGCCCTGGAACAGGTTGCCCAAACGGGCGTGGATTTTGAGGTGGCTGTGCAATGCATCTCTTTTCCTCGCTGGTACAAAACACGAATAACAGCATTTCGTCACGCTGGCAAGCAGGGACTGAGCCGGAAAAGGCACGGTTTCAAACCGCAAACACCAAACAGGAATAACATTACGGAGGTATGATGTACGCACTGGCTATCAACGGAAGCCCGAGAAAAGACGGCAACACGAATTATCTGCTAAAGGAGGTCCTGGCCCCCATTTCCCAGGCCGGCTGGGAAACCGAACTGATCAGGGCCGGCGGCATGGAAATAAGCGGCTGCATTGCCTGTTACAAGTGCTTTGAAAATCAAAACCAGCGATGTGCCGTGGAAACAGACATGTTCAATGAGATTATGGAAAAAATCGTCCGGGCAGACGCCCTGATCATGGGATCACCCACGTATTTTACGGACGTGAGCGCTGAATTAAAGGCGGTGATCGACCGCGCCGGGCTGGTCTCCCAGGCAAACGGGGTACTGCTGCGCGGCAAGATCGGTGCGGCCGTGGCCGCTGTCCGGCGGGCCGGGGCGGTTCACGTTTTTGATTCCATCAATCATATGTTTCTGATGTCCCAGATGATTGTACCCGGTTCCACCTACTGGAACATGGGCATCGGTTTTGACAAGGGCGATGTGGCCAATGATGCCGAGGGCATCAAAAACATGCGCCATTTGGGGGCGGTCATTGCCTGGCTGGGCAATGCGGTCAGCAAGCACCTGGGTGCTTATCCCAATCCATAGTCGGGGATGCAAACCCGGTGTAAAGCGCTGGCCCCGGCAGAACACGGCCGGGGCCAGCGCCCTTTTTACCACAGGCATACGACTTTTGCGCCCTGCTGAAGCTGGGCACGCACCTTTTCCATGTGCCGCAGCGGCGCGACTTCCCTTTCAAGGTCATCCATGGTCATGCCCATGTCCCCGGCCAGTTTTTCCGGGGGTGTGGGGCCGTTTTTTTTGAGATAATACACGATGGCAGACTGGTTTTGCGTCAGATCCGGTCCCGTGCCGGTTTTTTCCAGATTCTTGGCGCTGTATACCGCCCAGGGATCACAGGTCTTGGGCTTGGCCGCCAAGTCGATATAACAATCCTCGCATACGGTCTGTCCCCGTGCTTCCATGGCCTGGTCGGTGCTGATTTCAGCTCCGCAATTCTGGCATTTCATTTTCCTGTCTCCCTTTCGTTCCCTGCATCCAGGCTTTTGTTGAAAAAATAGGACAATTCTACGATTTTTCAATGCTGTTCAGAGAAATCACGATTCTTGATGAAAAGACACCTTTTCTATTCTGCAAGGGACCGAACAAAGGCAATCACCTGCCAGCGCTCTTCCGGGGTCATGGACGCGTGCAGGGGGGGCTGGCGGCCGTTTGGGGTGCCGTAGCTGATGGAATGAAACAACTCGCCGTCTGACATGGCCCGCACTTTGCGGCTGGTCAGGTCCGTGGGAAGGGGCGAAAAACTCTGGCCCACCGTGCTCATGCCGTCGTAATTTTTCCCGTGGCAGTGCACGCAATAACGGCCATAAGCAGTGCGCCCCTTTTCAATGACGGCATCATCGGCCTGCTGCCAGGGGGCCTGGAGGTCTTGTGCCGGGGTTGCCCGAAGCTGGGCCTCTCCGCCGGAAAAGGGCACCACGCCTTGGGCCATGGTGTTCATGGGCTGCTCCTGGGGCTTGATGGCCGGGGTCTCCCACATGCGGCCGACGGGCATGAGGTTATCATAAACCGTGACCACCGCATAAATGCCCAGGGCCAAAACAACGACCACTGCTCCCAGTACCGCGATCCGCTTGATCATTTTCCGTCAGCTCCCCGGATATGCTGCGGATTGGGCAGCAGTTTATATTCGCCAAAAGGCGAGGAGGCAGGAACGTCTTTTACCGTGCCATAGTCCCACCCGGGCTGGCCCAGATCGCCCACCACCGCAAAGGCAAAAAAACCCTTGGCGAAAATCAATGCCAGCAAAAGACAGATAATCACCCAGGAGCGCAGAACGCTTTCATGTTTGCTGTTTTCTTTCATCTCTATATCACCACCTCAAACATTCCCATAAACAGGATATAAAAAAACGCCCATACCACGGTGCCGGCAATGATAAAGGTCATGGCCAGGGGAAACGGGGCGTTTCGGCTTTCAATCCCCTCGGGATAGGAATGCACGATCTCTTTCATGCGCTTTTGATCATTTCCGGACCGGAGATGGGAATACCCCAGGGCCAGGCCCAGGAGCAGGATGAATCCCAGGGCCGAAAACAGGTAAATGAACACATGGATATTGTTTAAGAGTTCAAAAAACCGCATAATCCCACCTCTTTTCTAAAAACCGGGCAGCCAAAAGCTCTTTCACAACAACGCTTTATTGAATATTTTCCATTTTAAGTCATCTGCAATGCAATCTGACTGAACCCGTAGAATTTTCTACCTTTACTTAACCCTTAAAACTTAACACTTAACACTTTTAATCTAAAAAGATACCAGCGCAAAAACAAGCACCGCGCCACTTGCGGCCAGTCCGGCACAGGCCAGAAAACCGAGTGTGAGAAATTCCAGCCGCCCCATGCGCGAGGTTTGAATCCGGCCGGCACTTGGTTCATCTTCCAGGGGCAGAAAGCGCGCCCGCTGCTGTTGGGAAAACTGGCCGTTTTTAAGAGCCCAGACAAAGACTGTCACCGCAAGGAAAATCCCGATGCCCATGTAGGCTGCAAAATAAGGAAAATACATCGCAAATGCTCCTATGGCTCATAAGATGCGTCAATGCCGCCGATATCCTCGCCCGCATCACTTTGGTTGATGAAATACTCGGCCACGTAATTGCCCACATCCCAGATTTTTTCCGATTCCAGATGCTTTTTGAAATACGGCATGGCCGTGCCGGTAATGCCGTTCATGATCTGGTAATACAAAATCCCGCCGGTAATCCCCCGGTCCTTTAACACGGTGAAATTAAGCGGCGGGGGATACAAATAGGGCTGGGCCGGGCCCATGCCGTCGCCAATAGGGCCGTGGCATCCCATGCAAAAATCCTGGTAGATTTTATGCCCCCGGGCCAGCCCCCCTTCCGTGGTGGGATAAGGGTTGGCCATTTTCCGCCAGGTCTCGGGCACATGATCATGGAGCCATTGCACGTTTTTATCCGGGCCCTTTTCATAGGCGGCAACCGCCCGCTCTTTCCACTTGTTCTGCCGGGCCATTCGCCTGTCTGCATCCTTCATCCCCAGGCTCTGAACATAGGCGGTAAGTGCGTTGATCTTTTCTTTGCCCAGAAATGCAAAGGCCGGCATGATCGACAGCGGGCTGGTATAGCGGGGATTGACAAAATGGGCCATGTGCCAGTCATCCGGATGCTCGCCGCCCTGCTGGGACAGATCCGGGCCCGTGCGCTGGGATCCGAGCAAAATGGGCCGGTCTGCAACATAATCGCCGGCATCTGCGATGCGCTCAGCGCCCAGTCCCCAGTCAATGCTGCGGATGGACTGGCTGTGGCAGTACACGCACCCGTTTTCAATGTATATCTGCCGGCCCGCGGCCTCGGCATCCGTTCTCTGACGAAAAATCTCCGAGGGCTCGGTCTGGTTGGTGTGATAATAGGGCAGCACCACCACCACTGCCACCACCGCAGCCAGAATCAGCACGCTTCCGGAAAATATCACCGCAGGGGTCATTTTCATCGTCCACCTCCCGCGGGCAAAAACACGGATCGAAAAATATTATAAAACCCCAGAATGGCGGATACAAAAATGAGAACCCCCAGCCCGGCCCGAATCACATAATAAAGATGGATTTCCGGCAGGACCCGGTAGACGGTCTCGCCGTTTAGCCAGGCATTGCCCTGAATGAGTCCGGCAATGGTTAAAATCACCGTAAAGCCCACCACCCCGATTAAAATCAGCCAGTACTGAAAATCGGCCAGAAAGCGGGAAAAAAGCGGTTTTCCCGTGATCTTGGGCAGCACGTAATAAAGCCCGCCCAAAGCGATCATCCCGGAAAAACCCAGCACGCCGATATGGGCATGGCCCACCACCCAGTTGTTAAAGTGGGTCACCCGCTGGACCTGGGGCAAAGCCATCATGGAACCCTGGATGCTGACGAAAAAATACATGATCGTGCCGGTAAACACGAACTTGGCGCCGATATCGGCATGAATGGCCCCGAGTTTGCCTTTGGCCGTGTACCAGATGTTGATGAGAAAGGCCGCCACCGGTATGATCATGGCAATGCTGTCGACAATGGCCACCACCTTCAGCCAGGTGGGTACTGGCACCTGAAGCAGGTGATGGGTGCCGATATGGGTGTAGACCACGATCAATGCCCAGAAGCCCAGAAGCGAAAGGGTATGGCTGTACAGGGGCGCCCGGATGGCCTTTGGTATCACGTAATAGGCCACGGCAATTGAAAACGGGGTCAGCAGCAGACCGAAAATGTTATGCCCGTAAAACCACAGCAGAATCGCATCCGGAATCCCGGTCAGGGCCCCGCCGTCGGGCTGCCAGATGACGTTTCCCAGGGCATAGGTGAGC
>JAABTZ010000255.1 GCA_011389605.1 Desulfobacteraceae bacterium | reverse complement strand
ATTGCGCAAGCCTTGAGCTTGAATTTTTTACGGCGCCATCAAAAATCAGATTTTATTGCCGGTATTGGCCAATGATTGTGCATGTGGATATGGACGCTTTTTACGCATCCGTTGAAAAACTAGATAACCCGGAGCTTGCAGATAAGTGCGTTATAGTAGGTGGAGTGTCGGGCCGGGGGGTGGTCTCAGCGGCAAGCTATGAGGCCCGAAGGTACGGAGTCCGCTCGGCAATGCCCATGTATCAGGCGCGCCGTCTTTGTCCCCATGGAGTTTTTGTCACTCCAAGGCAAGGGCGCTATAAAATAATATCCGGACAGATAATGGAGATTCTGGGAGCATTTTCACCCCTGGTGGAACCGGTTTCAATTGACGAGGCCTATCTGGATATCTCCGGTTGCAGGCGGCTTTTTGGCGATCCTGAATCCACAGGCAGGCATATCAAGGAAACCATTTATGACAAAACCGGCCTGACATGCTCGGTGGGCATGGCGCCGCTTAAGTTTCTTGCCAAGATATCCTCTGATTTAAAAAAGCCCGACGGTCTGGTTGTAATAAACCCAAAGGAGGTAGCGGATTTTATAAAAACCCTGCCTGTGCAGAAAGTGCCGGGAGTGGGCCGTGTTTCAGCCCGGGAGCTTTTGCGCATGGGAATTTCCACCCTCGGCGAGGTCCAAAAATATGACAAGGCAATGCTTGTGGGCCGGTTGGGTAAGTATGGAATACGGATTTATGAGCTGGCAAACGGAATTGACCGATCCCGGATACTTCCGGTCCGTCCGGTTAAATCGGTGAGTTCCGAGCAAACCCTAAGCGAGGATACCGGGGATAAAAATGTTTTAAAAAAATATCTGCTGGCCCAGGCCGAAGACGTTGGACGCCAGCTTCGGCGGCACAGGCTCAGGGCCAAAACCGTTTTTATAAAAATCAAGCATTCCGATTTCACTCAAATTACCCGCCAGGCCCCATTGCCGTCACTGAGCAGTTCGGCCTCCATTTTATACCGTGCCGGGGCTGTTCTGCTCGATGCCTGCGGCCCGGCAAAACCCGTACGGCTTGTGGGACTGGGGGTTTCAGATTTGGTCGGCGAAGCAACTCCTGTGCAGCAGGACCTGTTTGCAGAATCCGATGAAGGTTGTAAAAAGTGGGAAAGGGTTGACACTGCCATGGATGAAATCTGCCGAAGGTTTGGAACCCGTAAGATAACACGGGCTGCCTGCAGCCCGGATTCCGGTGATAAAAACGAAAGAAAATGATTTTAGCCTTGAACCCCGGAAATTAATCAAGGATGTGAAGCACCTGGTTGATTTTTTGGAGCAGGGCCTGTGCTCTGCGGGCGTCTTTGCCCGCAAGCCGGCCTGCAGACGATATTTCCACCAGACGGCAAAGTGTTTTGTAGAGGTTTTCAAAGGCGGTTTCCACATCCAGGTCGTTATTCATGGGGATTTCAAAATCCTGCTGAAGGCGGCCTGCAAGTGATTTGCCCTCGGGATCCGACAGGCCCGGGGACTCAATATGCCGGCCAATTACCCGGACCATTTCCCGAAAAGTCTCCACCCTCCCCCGGGCCAGATCAAGGCGTTTCCCGGTAAGATCAAGGCTTTTGCGGTAATGGCTGCAAATCAGGAAAAACCGGATGTGATGGGGTTTATATCCCTGGAAAATCAGATCTTGTAAGTAGACAATATTGCCCCGGCTTTTGGACATCTTGGCCCCCCGGACTTTCACATGCCCCCCATGGAGCCAGAAGGGAGCCAGGGTTTTGCCTGAGACACCCTCCAACACTGCAATATTGTAATCATGATGCCTGTAAATGTTGTCAATTCCACCGCAGCAGATATCCAGCTCATATCCCAGATGCCTGACTATCATGGCCGGGTCCTGTATGTTCCATGCAGGGCGGCCTTTGCCCAGGGGGGTTTGCCAGAAGATGGGGCCGTCTGATTTGCGCCAGCCTTTCCAAAGGATGAAATCTCCAAGATTCCAGCGCTGGCCCGAATATGTATCTTTTCTGAAACGGATTTTTTTCCTGGGCCATTTCGACATGTCCAGCCCGTACAGCCGGCCGAACCCTTTGAATTTCAAAGGGTCATAGAAGATGTCTGAGCCGTGTTTGTATGCGATTTTTTTTTCAAGAAGCCTTTGGATCAAAAGCACTGCCGAATCCACGCACGAAGTTGAGCGGGCAATGCTATGCGGAAGAGTTATAAAAAGCTGCTTGCACTCTTTTAAAAACTGCTCGGCAACCGGCTGAGTCATCTTTTCTAGTGATATGCCCAGTTCATTGGCACGGGCAATTGCTTTGTCTTCCATGTCCGTGAAATTTATCAGCCGATTGACCCGGCAGCCAAGGTATTCCAGGTATCGCTGCAGGATGTCTTCAAACAGAAATGTCCGGTAGTTCCCTATATGGGGCTGGTTGTAGATAGACGGTCCGCAGGTGAAGATCCTTATGCCCTTGTCTGAACGACGCGGGGCAAATGGTTCTTTTTTCCTGGTCATGGTATTTTGCAGGTGCAGGTTCTCTGGCATTTTAGGCGGTCTCTTGAAATCAGGTTTTTTTCAAGCCAGGTTCGGATGCGGTGGGACAAGTCAATCGGCTCCCTGGCTTTGACAAAATACCCGGGGATTTGCCAGCCGGGCAATTGACCTTTTTTATAACTCCTTTAAACCGGCGCATGCCTCCGCCGCAGCTCACGATGTGCAAAAGCGCTTCGGGCCGTGTTACAATAACCCCTGACAGGCTTGTAACTGGGCTGTCTGCAAATATTTCAGGAATCATGGGGGTGGATGCGCCCAGCAGTATCAGTGCCCTGCAGTTATGGGTGTGGGTGATAAGTTCGTCAAATGTGTGGTTGATTATGGATGTGGCTGTAAGCAGGCATATTGTGCAGTCCGGCAGCCGGCCGGGTATTTCCGATGACGGCACCAGGCCCCGGGCCGGGGCAGCGATCTGCTCAAAGATTGTAAGCCCGGCCCCGGTGTCGCGTATTGTTTTTACCAGGGGAGCAAAGTGGCCTACCATGCCAACATGATCGGTATTTTTGATCCGTATTTTTTCCAGCACATCGCCTGTATCCAGATATTGAGCAGACTCATTGGCCAGTGCATTGGCCGTGGCCAGCCCCACGCATGTTTCAAGAGGGTCTGCTGAAATAATAAACGCCAGCAGATCCGCCGCATTTTTTCCGGCCAGTGGAATCATGCCCTTAAAAACAGTGCACCCCTGGGGCAGGCCGGCAGCAGGAGTACAAGCCAGGCCGGTTTGGCCGTTTTCAAGCATCACTGCGGTATAGCCAAGACCTATGCGGGCATCGGCGATTTTATGCCCGGCAGCCTTTTTTGACTGATTTTCATAGATGCTTTGCTGAATTGTCATGGTTGATGCTCTCGTAAAAAGTCGGTTTTCAGAGGGCGCCGTAAAAAGTTCAAGATCAAGGCTTGCGCGATTTCGAAAAATGCAGCGTACCTATCCGTAAGTGAAATTCTGAGAAATTGCGCGAACGCAGATATTGGATTTTTTCGGTGCCACCATGGTTCTTTAATATCATTTCGGACTTTGTTGTACAAGGCGGATTACGACTATTTCCGACCGCCCGGCCGTGCGCATTGGCGGGCCCCATGAGCCTGTGCCGCTTGTGGTGTAAATGGCAAAATTATCTGTTTTTTTAAGGCCATAGTCGTAGCCCCGGTAAAGAAAACGGGTTAAGAAATTAAGCGGAAACAGCTGACCATGGTGGGAGTGCCCTGAAAGCTGCAAATCCAGTTCCAGCTTTTGGTTGGTCTTAAATCCGGTATCCGGCATCCAGTAATTGGCAAGATGTTGATTTTTAAATTTTTCATGATTCATGCCCATTTCCGTTGGTGTATGAAACATGGCTATGCGAATGCGGCCTGGTTTTTTGCTTTCCGGAAGATTTCGGATATCTGCAACAGAATTTATACCCGGGTAGCTTACGCCAATGATTTCCAGGCCGGCAATTTCCATGAACTCGTTGTCCAGGATGCGCAAAGGAATCTGGCTGATAAGTGAGAGCGATCTTTCAAGGCCCGCGTAATGTTCATGATTTCCGGTTACAAAAAAGATGCCCTGGCGGGATTTAAGGTCCTTTAATGGCTTCAGGTTGTCTGCATAAGGCCCTCCCATGCCGTCGATAAGATCACCTGTGATAAGTATCAGATCAGGATCCTGGCTGTTGACCATCTCTGCCACCCGGCTGGCAAATCCGTTCTGGTGCATCAGGCCCAGGTGAAGATCAGACACCAGTATAATTGAGTTGTTTTCCCATTGTTCCGGCAGGTATGTAACCGGTACTGTCACATGCCGGATTTTTGGATAAAAAGCCGCCCATATTCCGTAAACGGACCCGGCAAGGGCAAGTGCCAGCATTGCCCCGGCTACCCATCCAAGAGCAGCCTTTGACCCTGCCAGTCTTGCAGCGGCTATAAAAAGCCAGGCGGCCGCAGTGGCGCTCAGGCAATGGATCATAAAACCCGTCCAGACAGCTGCAAACCGGTAATAGGCAATGGTAAGGGGATTTTCCTGCCAGTGAAGCAGAACAAAGGCGCTGATAAATGAAACGCTTAGCAGGACCATGACCGTATATATAAGTAACTTGTGAGCTGGACGGGTGATATGGAAAAAATACATCACGCTTCTGAATACAGCGTAATGCATGGTCAGCATCAGGCACAATACAACAGCCGGAAATAATACAGCTTTTAAAGACATTTGATTGTTTGGATTCGGTTAGGGCATTTCTGCCAGTTTTTTGCAGTCCACGGCCACGGCATATGCCTTTAACTCCTATCCCAAAGGGGCAGCCCTGTTTCTGCGTCAAATTTTCGTTCAAAAACAGCACCTTCATAGCTTTCAATGATTAGCTCACATGCAAAAATAACGGTGCCGGGCGCAAGATGTCCGCCGTATGCGTTTCCGGCGCTGTCTGCCAGGGTTACATGAGCATGCACCATGGGCTGGTCGTCCTTAAGGGAAATGTTGCCGGTGAGTTTGGCAATTTCCATGGCCTGATCAAGTGTAAAAAAAAGATATTCCCGGGTTTTCTGATCATAATAGGCCAGCCGGGCGCGCTGGACTGCTCCTATGGCTTCCACACGGCCAAGGCGGATGCCTTTTTCGGTGCAAAAACCCGTGATTTCTTCAAGCAGATCAGCACCATGGCTCAGCCGGCCCATAAATATTTCACCGGGTTTGATTTTTTTCATTATTTCCATGCCAATTATCCTTTCTCCCGAATGCCGGGTTATTGATTATTT